>DAIDJH010000022.1 GCA_027451425.1 Bdellovibrionales bacterium
CACTGTTTACTGGGAAAGCTTTTAGGCTTTGGCACTGTTCTGCAAATGGCTTAGAATGATCTGATGAAAATCGATGTGGGTGACATTGAAGCCGCGCGTGAACGCATAGCGGGAGTGGCTAATCGAACTCCTGTTGAACACTCTTCAACAGCGAGCCGTCTACTGGGTGTTGAGGCCTATTTTAAATTTGAAAATTTGCAGCGAACCGGCAGTTTCAAAATCCGCGGAGCTCTCAATAAAATTTCAACACTTTCGGACGCCGAAAAAAAACGCGGTGTGATCGCGGCTTCGGCAGGCAACCACGCACAAGGGGTCGCGCTCAGTTCGACTCTCTTGGGAGTAAAGTCGACAATCGTAATGCCGAAGACGTCTTCTATTGTAAAACAAGAGGCAACTCGCAATTACGGAGCGCAGGTTGTTTTAGAGGGCGATATTTACGACGAAGCCTATCAGCATGCCCGAATACTTGAAAAGAACACAGGCGCAATTTACATTCACGCCTTCGAAGATCCATTTATAGTGGCAGGCCAAGGTACGATCGGACTTGAAATATTCGAAGATCTCCCCGAAGTCGACTCGGTTGTTGTCGCGATTGGCGGCGGCGGTTTGATCTCGGGGATTGCGACGGCCCTCAAGGCGCGGCGACCGTCTGTTCAAATTTTTGGAGCAGTCGCGGCAAACGCGCCTGCAATGGCTGAAATGTTTCGCGGGCAAACTCCCACAAAGCGTTCGTCGTATATGTCGATCGCTGACGGTATAGCCGTTAAAACGCCGAGTGAAGCGATGCTTCAGAATTTTATCAAACCGCTCGTCGATGACGTGGTGACCGTAAACGAAGATGACATCGCAGAGTCGATCGTGTTTCTTCTCGAGCGAACGAAAGCCGTGGCTGAGGGGTCAGGCGCCATAACATTTGCGGCCGCCAAGCAGTTAGGGGCGCGGTTAGGCAAAAAAACATGTTTTGTCGTTGGCGGCGGCAATATTGATCTTACGCTCATGGGCGAAATTTTAGATCGTGGGCTCACTCGCAATGGGCGTATGACGCGAATTTCTGTTGTGGTGGATGATCGTCCGGGCATGCTTCATCGGCTCACCAAAGTGGTTTCGGGGAGCGGGGCTAATATCTTACAGGTAGAACATGACCGCATCGACCCAATCTTGCAAATCCGCGAAACGCGCATTTCGTTTATTCTAGAGACAAAAAATCGCGAGCACATTGCTGAGATTCGCGAAGCGCTTGCGCGCGAAGGCGTGCGGATTTTATAAAAAGAAATTTATTTATTCATCGACGCCGTATCCGCCTCCGCCGGCGGTTAAAATCGTTACAATATCGCCTGGGGATAGGGTCATTTTGCCAAACAACGGGAGTGTGGTTTTTTTGCCCGCCGCAGGACCGCTGCTGGAGCCCACGTGCTGCACTACAATTTCAGAATCCTGACTGTTTTTGCCGCCGGCCATCCCGTCCGGTTTGCGCGGCGGTTTGAGAAAAGTCCACGATATGGTGGCCGCATCGAGTACTTTAAAAGATTGAGCGGCACCATGACCGCCTGGAAACTTTCCCTGCCCAGCCGAATTTGCGCGAAACCCGCAATGAATGAATTGAATCGGAAACTTGCGCTCCAACAATTCAATTGAATGCGGGAGAACGAATCTTCGCCACGGGTAGGCGCCATCAAGGCCCGGGCCATGGCTGGTGGCACCAACCCCAACGGGCAGAGAGAAATAATGAGACGCGCCATTTTTAAAATGAATCTCGAGAGAACCATGGCTTGGGCCACTCATCGCCCACCCCAACTTCGGATCAATACGGCTCAGTGCGAGCGACACGGCATTGCCGAGAAAGTTGATGCCATCGGTGTGACCGAGATAAACCGGTCGCGGAAAAGTGGAGTTAACGAGGCTGCCTTTGGGAGCTTTAATTTCAAAACGCGAAAGTACGCCCGTGTTAATGGGAATGTCACGTTTCATAAGGCTGATGAATGTGCCGATGGCCGCTCCCATAGTCGAAGAATCAGTGATGAAAACGTTTTTTCCAGGCGTCGTGCCGGTAAAGTCAAACAACACCCGGCCATCGTGTATTTCCGCCTTTAGATGAAGGGATTCGGAGTCGCTTATGTCGAGATCGCATTCTCCGACTCCATCCGAGATCTCTTCAAGTTGACGGGCGAATTCGCGCTCACTATTGAGTAAAAACTCACGAACATTGGCGCGATCGAAAAGATCACTGTTGAGTTCTTCTTTGAGGTGAGAGCGAAGTTTGAGCAATTGTGCGACCTCGTTCTCAATTCGCGGGATGAAGTCATTTGGGGTCAGGGGGTGGCTTTTCAGCGCGTCTATTACCGCGGTATTGAATTGTGTACCTTGAGAGACAATCGGAGTGGGTGGGATTCGCAACCCCTCGTCATCAATTGTTTTCGGTTGGCCAACCTTTGCGGGAAAAGTCAGTCGAGAGGCAATAAGCAACTCCGCTGGTACCTTACCCTTATTGGTGCCGCTTTTTTTCGTAAGGTGCCCCACCCCCATTACGAGAGTCGGCGAGTTGACCACCGTGCCGCCTGAGTAAGGGTCGCTAGTGAGAGTAATATCGCCGTCGGCCAACTGTAAATATTTAAAGCTGACTTCTGTGGTTTGAGGCAATGTGCCGATGTCACCGAGAGATTCCGGGCGTAGATAAAGAATTTCAAAATCGACAGTGAGCAAAGCGGCGCGACGAAATGGTCCCAGAAGGCTGTGACATTTTTCATAAATTCGCGGGCTGGTCAATCGAAGCATGGTGACTCCGATAAATCATCGATCAAGCGAGCTCGCAATGGTTTGGCAAGCGTAGCGGCAAGCGGTCCACAAATGAGAAGCTCATTGACGGCGTTTGAATCGGCAAGGTTTACGCGGATTTCATCGCGCAATATTTCGCAACCGAGGTTGAACAGTTGGTCGCCGAGTTCCTCATCGCTCAACGACTGAGCTTGAGAAAAAATTCGTTTATATACTGAAAGCTGCTCTTTAAATTTTTGAAGCCCGCGCCCATTGCGCGGATCTGAAACTCGTGCGGCGACAGCTTCATCTTGCGGATCGATCTTTAGGGCAATTAAATCAAAAAAAGTGGGGGTCAAACCTCGGCCAAAAACCATCGGTCCGGGATCGTAAGAGGCAATTTCTGATGAAAATCCGATTGGCGTCATAAAGTTCTTTGAAAGAAGAGTGAGGGGGTGAATTCTGGGCAGAAAAAATGCGGGTGCCGAGATCGCGACGGGGCCGAACATTGACAGCCATGTGCTTTGCCGTCTCTTGCCGCCGTGGAGTAAGGCAAAGCCGTCGACACAAGCGTGAAATAGTGGCGAACTGCGAGCGAATTTATCAGCTAATCGGTCGTAATATTGGTTGCCGGCTTGAAGCAGAGACACTCGTCCATTTAGGACGTCGTCCAAAGGGAATTTTCCGATTGAAATTACCCCATTCGAACTGAGCCGGGGCTCGAAAATGGCCTGGATTTTTTTGAGCTGAGAGGCGAATTGTTCAAATACATAAGCGTTGAGTATGGCGCTCCAAAACCGAGCCTTTTCGTCAACGGATTCCGCCTCAAGCGTTTCGTGGGGCACGACTTGCGAGCTCAAATGAACGCGAAAGCCTTTTGATTCCAGAAATTCTTTGGCCCTCTGTTCGTTTTCACTGTTCAACATTGAGTGTAAAAAGCAAATCGCCACGTTTTTAATTTGATTCATTTGGAGTTTGGCGGCGAGGAATTCCATCTCCGTCAAATCAACCGCTTTTTCGACCTGGCCACTTGCGTTTACGCGTTCGGTGACCCCGAAAAACAAATCACGCTCGATGGGCATTGAATGGCGTCGCGGCACGCTCGTGAAATATGGCGTTTTGATGGGGGCCGTCATCTCCAGCCAGTTTTCAAACCCTGACGTGATAAGTACGGCGGCTTCTCCGCCGTAATTTTTTATCGCCAAGCGATAAGGCAAATCCGTATAGAGGCGTAGGTTCCCGATATCCCTTAAGTTGAGCTCTTGCAAAATTGAGCCAAGCATCGACTCGACGTTCATTTGCGGATAAAAATATTGCCGCTTGAGTTGCGACCGATCAGCTTCGTTATAACCGACAAGGTCGGCGAGATGATCGCGAAGATGCAATCCGATTGACCAGGACATGGGTCTGATCCTATTTTAAATTTTCTATGCGGTCAGCATTGATTATTGTCACTATAGATGGTCCCGCAGCTTCGGGCAAAACATCCGTGAGTCGGTTGATTGCTTCACGGCGTGGGTGGGCCTGGGTATCGACGGGTGCGTTCTACCGCGGCCTTGCGTATGTGGCGTCGCGCGAGGGCATTGCGGTGAATGATGAGCTTGCGTTAGCAAAGCTTTGCTTGTCACCAATTTGGCGGGTTCAAATGGGCGAAGACCGAACCCGAGTGTATTTGCACGACGAAGACGTGACTGACGAAATTTACTCTGAAGAAATCGGGGCGGGGGCGAGTTTGGTAAGCCGATTTCCAAAAGTTCGGGCGAACTTATTGACGGCTCAGCGCGCTTGCGCGAACAGTATCAGTGGATTGGTAGCCGAAGGTCGAGATTGCGGCACCGTCGTATTCCCGAAGGCACAAGTGAAGTTCTACTTGACGGCAGGAACGCTGGATCGGGCTGAACGGCGCGCCCGCCAACAGGGCGGCAATGTTGAAGAAATGCGCCAGGCGCAGGTTAAACGCGACCACCAGGATAGCTCCCGTCAAACGGCGCCTATGCAGATCCCGTCGCTCGCGCATGTTGTAGACACGACCTCTATGACGCTGGACCAAGTGGTTGAACAAGTTGACGCGATTATAGTGAAAGAGCTTGCCGAACAACACCTCTCACACTTATAAGTGCTCAATAAACATAGGGAACGATGCCTGGCGTGCGGGAGTCACTCTTCCGCGTGCGCCTGAGTGGACTTCCCCCAGGAGGTAACAATTGCACATGACTGATAGTAATAAAGCACAAAAATCAAAGGCGAAGGCGGCTTTGGAAGCGGTGTTGGCCGCGTTAGATGCTAATGATGACCAAGTTCCAGCGAACCCGAGTTTGTTCGCGTTCGATAAAAAACGTTCCGATGAGTCTTTTGAAAGACTTTTTAAATCTGAAGTCGATAAAAAGGACTTCAAAGTTGGTGACGTTGTGAACGGTCGAGTCGTCGAAGTTCAAGACGACTATGTGCTTGTCGATATTAACTATAAAAGTGAAGGCCTGATCCCCATCAGTGAATTTCGTATGGTTGAGGGGGCGCGAAATGTGCAAGTCGGGCAAGACGTTCAAGTGTACATTGACAAAATTGAAAACGAAAATGGCATGATCGTTTTGTCAAAAGACAAAGCGGATATGCTACGCGCCTGGGATGATATTTCTCGCGCGGCCGAAAATGAAGAAGTAATTGAGGGCACGATCATCGCGAAAGTCAAAGGTGGCTTGAGCGTCGACATTGGCGTGAAGGCGTTTTTGCCTGGTAGCCAGATTGACTTGCGTCCTGTCCGCAATATGGATCAGTACATCGGCAAAACCTATAAATTCAAAGTCATTAAATTCAATAAACGCCGGGGCAATATCGTTCTTTCACGCCGCGCGCTTCTCGAACAAGAACGAGAGAGCTTACGAACGCAAACGCTGGATTCAATGAAAGAAGGATCCGTCGTTCGTGGTATTGTGAAAAATATCACGGATTACGGAGCGTTCATTGATCTTGGCGGTATGGACGGCCTGTTACACATTACTGATATGAGCTGGGGCCGCATCAAGCATCCGTCCGAAGTGCTCAACGTCGGTGATGAAATTGAAGTCATGGTTCTCAAATACGACAACTCGAAAGAGCGCGTGAGCCTTGGTCTCAAACAATTGAAACAAGATCCGTGGGCGAAAGTCGCGGCGGAATTTGTGCCTGGTCAAAAAGTCAAAGGCCGCATTGTGAGTCTTACCGAGTACGGCGCATTTGTTGAATTAGCTGAAGGGGTTGAGGGCCTCATTCACGTTTCGGAGATGAGCTGGACAAAGCGGGTGAAGCACCCGAATCAAATCTTGAAAGCTGACGAGGAAGTTGAAGTTCAAGTTTTGGAGGTCGACCAAACCAACCGTCGCATCAGCCTTGGCTTGAAGCAACTCCAACCAAATCCATGGCTAGAGCTCAAAGATTCTTATCCGCCAGGTACAATTATCGAAGGCGAAGTTAAATCGGTAACCGATTTTGGTGTATTTGTGGGCGTCGAAGAAGGCATAGACGGTCTTGTGCATGTCTCCGATTTTTCGTGGACAAAGCGAGTTAACCATCCGTCGGAACTTTACCAAAAAGGTGAACGAATTCGCGCTGTGGTATTGGGTGTCGATATTGAGAACGAACGGTTTAGCCTTGGGGTTAAACAACTTGAGGCGGACCCGTGGTCAACTGTCGATCAAAAATTCCCGATTGGCTCACAACACGATGTAAAAGTTGTGAAAGGCGCTGATTTTGGAGTGTTTGTGGAACTGGCCGAAAACGTCGAAGGTTTGATCCATATTTCAGAACTGTCGACCAAACGCGTGGAGAAACCAGAAGACGTGGTGAAGGTTGGGGACGCGATTCGAGCGGAAGTCATATCGATCGATAAAGACGCGCGCAAAATCGCTTTGAGTGCCAAGCTCGTGAAATTGCGAGAGCAAAAGGCCGACGTTGCGGATTACGTCAAGAAAGCTACGACGTCGTCCAAAACCAGCTTTGGCGAGCTTTTTGGTGACGCGCTTAAGGACGTGGCAAAAAAACAAGAATAGTTTAAAGCGCGGAGTTGATTCATGCGCAAATTTTTGGGCACCGTTTTTATTGTTGTTCTTATATTTTTCTTCGCCGGCTGTTTGATGGTTGCCAACGATTTGATGAAGCAACTCCATCTTGAACAGCCGAAAGTCGCGAAATCGTCGATCCTGCTTTTGCACCTAAACGGCGTTATCGTGAATAGTCACCGTTTTGTGTCGGACCTGGACCGATATGCAGGCGACAGTGACATCAAGGGAGTTTTGGTGCGAATCAATTCTCCTGGCGGTGTCGTGGGCGCCAGCCAAGAGATTTACGCTGATCTCAATCGCGTGCGCACAGAACTTCATAAGCCGGTGGTTGTGTCGGTTTCAGACATGGCCGCCAGCGGCGCGTTCTATGCGGCTATGGGTGCCGATAAAATTGTGACAAATCCTGGCAGTCTCATCGGTTCAATTGGCGTCATTATGGAATTTGCCGATCTCCAAAAGCTCTACGCGTGGGCAAAAATAAAACGCTACGTCATCAAAACTGGTCCGTACAAAGACTCGGGTGCTGAATATCGTGACATGAGGCCCGATGAAAAAGCGGTGTTTCAGGCGATGGCCGATGATGTGCTCGAGCAATTTAAGACAGCGGTGGCAAAGTCACGCCATTTAACCATGGCGCAAGTGACAACGTTGGCCGATGGGCGCGTCTTTACGGGAGAAAAAGCGATCGAATTGCATCTCGCAGATCAGATTGGCACAGTGTACGATGCTAAAAAGCTCATCGGTAAAATGACCGGGCTTGGCGATCACCCAGAAATGTTCATGCCGCCCCCTCGGAATCAATACTTGGTCGAATGGTTGAATTCGCGCACGCGTGTTCCAAATCTAGATGATTCCATACGGGATATTTTACATGCGCAACTGTGGGGCCAGCCGCTCTTGATGCTACCAGGAGCTATGAATTTCTTAGGCGGTCGCTGATGCCGGTAAAGCCATCACAAGATTGGCTCGATTTTTGGCCGCAAGAGAGGGACGTCATTTATCGCCCCGAGCGTATTCGCTACATACGTAAATCAATTAAGTTTGATGGGTGTGTTTTTTGCAATGCCCGCGACAACGGGGTTCAAGTCGAATCACTTTGCGTTTACAAAAATGAGCTGGCGATGGTAGTGCTCAATAAATTTCCGTACAATACGGGTCACGTTATGATCCTGCCGACACGGCATTGCGGTGATCTGACAGAGCTTCGCGATGACGAATATTCAGCTTTACAAGAGCTGGTGCGTACGACCGTCAAAGTGATCAAAGCGGAGTACGGGGTGGATGGGATAAACGTGGGCCTCAATATGGGGCGCGTGGCGGGCGCCGGAATACCCGACCACCTTCATTGGCACGTTGTCCCTCGGTGGGTGGGCGACACGAATTTTTTCCCGCTGGTAGCTGAAACAAAAGTTCTTCCTGAGACGCTCGAACAAACTTACGCGCGTTATGCCAAACATTTCGAGAAAGTAAAATGAGCTCCGTCGAATTTGAATTTGATCATGTCGGGATTGCGGTCAGTTCGCTACAAGAGTCGAGTCGATTTTACGAGGCGTTGGGTATTGCGCGTGGTTCTAATGAAGTTGTGGAATCTGAAAAGGTTCAAGTTCAAATGTTCGATTTGAAAAACAACTGCCGCGTGGAATTACTTGAGCCGACATCCCCCGAAAGCACAGTCGCCAAGTTTTTACAAAAACGAGGGCCGGGGATTCATCATATTTGTTTGCGGGTTTCAGATATTCATGCGACCTTAAAAAGACTCAAATCGGCGGGCGTGCGCCTCATTCACGAAGAGCCAATTCGAGGTGCTCACAACTGTAGCGTGGCGTTTGTTCATCCGTCGGCCACGGGAGGGGTTCTCATCGAACTCAGCCAACCGGACGTAAGGAAGTTTTGAGATGGATTCCAATTTCCAAATCGTCATGCCATTTCGCGGTCATGTGCGGCGCCTTGTGATCGCCAATGTATTGATCTGGATCGGTTTTGTCTTGATTCTCAGCAATTTTGTATTTCATGACGATCGCGTATTTCAGTGGTTTGGTTTCGTCCCCGGTCGGTTTTTCACTGAATTTTGGGTGTGGCAACCGTTTACCTACATGTTCTTACACGCCAACAACGTGTTTCACATATTGTTCAATATGTTGATGCTTTGGTGGGTGGGGGCGGAGCTAGAAACCTACTGGGGGTCTCGGTACTTTCTGTTTTACTATTTGGCTTGTGGAGTTGGCGCTGCCCTTATCTATTGTCTTGGGGTTTTTATTTATTACTGGTTTTCAAACAATGTCACAGTTTTGATTGAGCCGATGATCGGCGCATCGGGCGCTATTTTTGGGTTACTTCTCGCTTATGGACTGATTTTCGGCGAGCGAGTAGTTTTGTTTTTAATGTTATTCCCGATGAAGGTGAAATACTTCGTTATGATCATTGGCGGGGTCTCGCTTATGAATTTACTTTCGCAAGGCCCGACAAGTCAGGTTGCCGACCTTGCCCATCTTGGCGGGATTTTGGTTGGATGGATTATATTGAAATTCAGTCCGCGATTACGTGATTTCATGGCTCGTCGGGGTTCGCGAACACATGGACGAAAACTGAAATTAGTGGTAGACAACGATAAGTATAATCGCAAGGGTCCAAGTCGCTATTGGAATTAATCCCAAGAGGAGTTTGATATGAGCTTACGCCGCTGTATTGACAGTCTTAAATTCGATGCACGCATGTTGGATATCAACATAAAATCGCACGCGTTGACGCCGGATGAGTTGAAAAAGCACTTGGCGAGTTTGCCGGATTTGCAAGATCAGACGCTTCAAGTTGATTTGGATAGTAGCGGCAATGGTCGCGATGATCATTTCCCCGAACCGGAAATGAATTAAATCTTCTAACCGGTTTTAATTTCGAGCCTCAGCGCTAACGTTAAGCGCAGGAGCTTTTTCCGGGTTTGCATCCGGGCCGAGTGGTCCCCAGACCTCCGATAAGATCTTAAATTGCCCGTCCGGATTTCGACGCGCGTACAGGGTTTTTTCGCCAGTGTCATCTTTGCCTGACGAATGATACTCCTGAATGAAATGAAAAATTGCCTGATTTTCATGTATGAGAACCAGCGGATCGCGCACCGTTACGTGGATGGTTTTGTACCTTTTGTTTAACCAGCTCTTATAATTGCGCCACTGCCTTTTATTCATTTTTAGCGATTTGTAACGGCCCTTGAAGTCGTGCGCATAGTGATCCATGTACGCGTCGAGATTTTTCGTCTCCCAATCGTGTCGCCATGATTCAAGCCAGGTGAGTGCCGTTTGCCGGGTTTTTGCCAATTGTTCAGGGGTCACATAATTCACATGATCAATAATAATCACAGGCGTGCGTTTGAGGGTCACAAGTGGTGTCAGCTTTCGAATGGTGTCGTTACGAACAACGACGCATCCCTCAGAGCCTCGGCGAAGCGTTTTTGTTTCGGGGATGGCGTGCAGCCAGATTCCATAACCGGATTTACCTTCAAAGCGATCGAAAAAATTCGGGTAATTGAGCGTGAAGGCGCGAATGCCGTAGTTTTCGTAGTTCACTTTCGCCATCTCGCGACGCTCTTGAATAAAGTAAATTCCAACAGGGGTTCGGTCATCGCCACTCACGGCTTTGTCGCCGCTATTTTTGCCTATATCCATTGGATAATAGGCTATTAGTACGGGTACTCCGTTTTTGTGCCCCCAGACAGACAACGTGCGATTTTGTTTGTCGGCGAGAAATACATATTTTGGGTGAAACGACCCTCCATCAACAGCAACCAAATTATCCGGCACCAAATGAGACGGTGGAGCGACGGGGGTTGGATCTGGTGGCTGCGGCTGAGTTGTGTCGGCAGCGGCATAGGCGTATCCGCATCCCAAAATGAGAAAAAAAAGCGCAATCGACTTTCGCATTGTTGTACATTTATTAAAGACGCGTATCGGCGAAGAGTCAACAACCAGCCAACTTTGGGCTCAAGACTTTCGTCGCTCCGACCGATACGTTGGTATGGCTGAAGAAAGTGAAAAGCCGAAGGGCAATATCAAAAAGTTTCTTGGATTGGCATTTATCGTAATTAATTTTGTAGTGGTCGGCGGCGGGGCATATCTCGCCTATGCCGGGACTCTGGGATACCGCTCACCGGCCTTGCTCGAAGCTGATCTGAACAAAGAAATGATCCAATTTCAAAAGTCTCTGGCACAACCGCCGATCCTTTACACCATGGATCCATTCAATACGAACTTAGATGGGTTACCTCGTCAATTCATTCGCGTGCAAATGTCGATTGAAATGTATGACAAAGGCGGGTTTGAAGAGCTTGTAACTCTTGGCGGGCGCGGTCGTGACGCTATCTTGCGAATTCTTAACAGTAAACGCTATCAAGATATCGATTCGGTGCAGGGCAAATTGCAATTGAAAAACGACATTATAGCTTATCTCAACAAACAGCTTAAACACGGCGTGGTTAAAAATATCTACTTTACAAAATTCCAAGTGCAATAGGGCATGACTATACGGCGTTGACTCTGTCGCAATGACTCCGCAAGATTAAATTTCAGGTGAGAGGAGTCATCATGCGGCGGATTGTTTTGGTTTGCGCATTGTCTTTCTTTTGGATGGGGCAATTGGTTCACGCTGCAGCCACGACGAGTGCAGCAAAAACATCATTGCCGACATCCAGCGTTTCAAAGCCGAGCGATCAGATTCGCTTTCCAGTGACAAAATACACGCTCCCTAACGGTCTTACCGTACTTATTTCAGAAGACCATAAAGCTCCTCTTGTGAGTTACCAGCAATGGTTCCGTGTTGGCTCAAGCTATGAGAGCGTTGGGCACACCGGCCTGGCGCATTTTTTCGAACACTTGATGTTCAAGGGCACAAAAAAACATCCTGAAGTTGAATTCAATCACTTGATGGAAGTCAACGGTGCCAGTTTCAACGCGTTTACGACTGAAGATTACACCGGCTTTTACATGACCCTGCCCAGCCGAAAGATTGAGCTTGCGATCGATCTGGAATCTGATCGCATGCACAACCTGCAATTTGATAACAAATTGATCAAAAGCGAGCGCCAAGTTGTAGAAGAAGAGCGGCGGATGCGTTACGAAAACAGCGTATCGGGAGCGTTATGGCTGCTTTTCCGCTCCAC
>DAIDJH010000023.1 GCA_027451425.1 Bdellovibrionales bacterium
AGATGGGAAAGTTCAGGCGAATCTATCGATTGCGGAACTTGAACAATATTGGCGAAAGGCGAAGGCGCAACTAGCAAATGTCGGCATCGAGATCTAACTATATTTTATTTTTATCGATCACCAATCACGCGCGAACGCAGATTGCCGAAGGGTTGGCACGACATTTTTTGGGCTACGAAAATGACGTCATGTCGGCGGGGACAAACCCCTCCCAGAGAATCCACCCGATGGCCGTCGCAGTTATGGCTGAAATCGGGATCGACATATCTCACCAACGCCCCAAGAGTATTGAAAGAATTCATTTGAGCGAAATTGAACGCCTGATCGTCATTGTCGATCCGGACTCAAAAATAAATCCATTGAGCACAATTGAAATTCCCGAACTAAAAACAACACGATGGGAAATCATCAATCCCACATCCATTTCGGTCACCACTCCCGAGGATCACATGCGAAAATTTCGCAAAGTTCGCGACGACATACGAAAGAAGATTTTGAATCTGCGCGCATCAAATAAAATTTGGTGATACTCTTTTATTTCTTGCCGATCCCCACCACATATATTTCGGAGCTTTCTTTGCGCACGCCTTTTGGGCGAAAAAGATGGTGGCTTTTGAAGCGGTTTTTCACGGCAATCTCAACATTCTTTGCGCCGCCGCCCATAAAGAGTTTCATGACAAGGTGACCGCTTTGCCCAAGAACTTTATCCGACAGTTCAACTACTCGCATGCACAACTCTTCGGAGCGCGTCTGATCGGTGACCGCGATGCCCGTCGTGTTTGGCGCCATGTCGCTTAAGATCACATCGTATGGAGCTTCCGTATACTGTTCGATCGGCACCGCAAAAATGTCGCCCACCATAAATTCAGCGTTTTGCGCCCGTAGTTTTTGCAAAATACCGTCCACCGGCTTCAAATCAATTCCCCGCAAAAAACCGCCCGCACCTAGAATCTTAAGTACCACCTGACTCCACGAACCAGGGGCGCAACCCAAATCAAGCACCTTGGCCCCACGCCGAATCAAATGCCAACGCTTTTGAATTTCGTCGAGTTTGTAAGCTGAACGCGCGACGAACCCTTCTTTTTTCGCCAGTTTGAAATAATGATCTTGCGGATTGTAAGTCATCGTGAGAAGGCATTGCGCGGAAGGAGCCACCATGTCAACTCGTTTTCTACTTCTCACAGTGTCCATCGCAACATTACTCGCGTCCAACGTTTATGCGTGGGGGGAGCGTGGTCATTTTATCATCGGTCATACTGCGGCTCGTTTGTTCGAAACCCAACCGACCAAAACCGACCAAGAAAAATTAGGCATATTTTTTTCTAGCCGGGCCATCATGTTCGGTCACCTTTCAAATATTCCCGACATTTCTTGGCGGGATCCACGCCATCCCAACGTTGTCAGAGCCAATGACCCCAACCATCACTTTGACGTCGAGTACATTCTCGGTAAACCCACCCATCTCGCCGAGTACTTGAACAGAATTCGTCATATAGAACCAAATCTGGCAAAATTTCTCAAAAAATATAAAAACCAACCGAACGCACTCAACCCAGCCAAAAAAGTGAATATGCATTCGCTTGGTAGCGCCCCATTTCGGACGGAGCAAATTTTCAATGAAATGGTGAGCGCATTTCGATGTGCAAAATCGAAAGAAGTCGCGTCTGACAAATCTCGCCCCAACGAAAGTTGGCGGACCCACGATGCTTTTCAATACGACAAAGTTGCGCGCGAGCATTTTCAGGAGCCACTAAAAGGCGGCGAATACACGTGCACACATAAAACATCTCGCCTTGAAGATTTGGCGGCGGCCGTCGAACTCGGCGGAATCATGTCTCATTACGTCGGTGACTTGGCGCAACCGTTTCACGTGTCCGCCGATTACGACGGTTGGGCCACCGGTCACGGCGGGATTCATGCCTATTTCGAAACCTATCTTCTTCAATATCTCGACGAAAACTTGAGCGCCGAAGTCCTCAAGGCGGCGCAAGATCCCCAGCAGCAAAAAATGATCCTCGAACAACTCGACCTCAAAACTGCCGACCATACACGTGTATCAACAATTATGTTTCACTTAATCGCCGATTCCTATTCTAAACGAAAAGAATTTTATCAAGCTGATGATCGTGTCGTCTTAAAGTTGGGCTCAAAGTTCCCCTTGGGAGTAAGGCGCACCAAGCATGGCCACCCAGCGATCCGACGTGACTTTCGCGACCCTATTGCGCAAGCGGCGTACCGCCCGCCGATTGTCAAACGACTGACCGTGGCCAGCTACCTACTGTACAAATTGTGGTACCGAGCTTGGGTTGAAGGTGGACGACCCGACGTACACGACGCGAGCTATATCTCAATGCCTTATCCTTTGGATGTTCCATTTATTCGCGAACCGAAAGGGCTTTAAATCGAGTCAGCACGGGGCCGGCTTTAGGCGGCGATCCATGTTTCTAAATTTTTTTCGTCGTCCCCGCTTTGCAAAGGCAAAATAGCAAGGCGAAACCGTTCGTCAATGGATTGGCCTTCAATCAAACAACACGTGAGCTCAATTTGCTGTTTGCTGCCAGGCTTAGCGATTCTAACTTTGAAATGTCCATTTAACCATTCTGGCAAGCTTTCTTCGACGTTGATTCCGCCGACAGAAATATCTCGCGTGTATGTTCGAAAAATATTGTGCCCAGACACGATCGTCACCTGTAAACGTTTTTTGAAACGCTTTTTGTCGCGCAGAACAAAATCAGCGCTCGCCAGTGGCTGCTCACCCGCTTCTACCTGGCGAAAACTTTGCCCTTCTATTTGTAATGAGCTTTCTTCCGTCCCTTTAGGAGGCGGTGGAGGTTTCACTGGCACCACGCGAAAGATCATTTCAGTCAGCCCTTCAACTTGATTCACGGAACGCCAATCGGGCCACTCGTCTTTCCAGGCGTACCAATACTCAAGCTGAGTCGATTCCAAATTTGAAACTAACGCACGCGCCTCATCAAACAAAAGCCCCATGATGAGCCGACCATCCGTCTTGCAAAACAAACACCATAAATTTGGTTTCCGCTCAGCCATGAATCTTAAATTCCCTGCTCAAAAACAATCCCGTGCCACCCAACCGCGTGACTTCGGCAATTGCACTTCAACCCAACCATTTCTTACTTTATAAAGGGCGTACTTCCGCCCCGGCATTATTTCACCAATTTTACTTGCTCCGTCGAGCGCTTGATTCATGACATCACATTTGTACTTTGGCACCCGCACAATAACCTGCGTCGGTATCGAGCTGACCTGTCTTTTTATCCGCTGTTTTTGGGCGCGGACCTTCTGCTTAGCCTCGTCCGCCTGAAAGGCCTGCTTGCGTAATACTGCTAGACGATTTTCAAGTTGCCGAGCCTTTGCTCGAAGATCCACGATGTCTTGCGTGAGTTGTACTGTCCGCGCGCGATCCTGTTTGATTTTATTTTGGAGCGACATTTGTTCGTTCATTTTGTTTGTCAGATTCGCTTCCAACGTGTTTTTTTCATTTTTTGCCGAGCGCAGATCTGCCTGAGCGCCTTCAAGCTTTGTTTTGGATGCGGTCAATCGCGCTTCTGCAACCGCCATTCTTTTCTGCGCCACCACGATCTTTCTTGCGTACATTTTCTGCATGACCTTCGCGGCTTGCGTCTGTCGATCATAAATTCGAATCTGCTTTTTCGCGGCGACTTCCGCGCGTTTCGCCTCTGTTTCTTTTTTTTGAGCTTCGTGACGCAATTTTTCTTCAGCGAGTTTTTCTTTTTTCGCACGCGCCTTTGCATCTTTAGCTTCGGCTTGATCCGCAACTGAATCGGACATCACACTGTCGACATCCGACTCTACGTCGTCGACAGTATCCGCATGGGCCGATTCGATCGTGGGCTGAGCGTATTGATTAACCAGTGGCGCAAAGTACAAAAGTCCGAAGAAGCCCAGGATAACAAAGCCGCCACGAGCGATTCCCCACAGCATTTTTAATGATAGAAATCTCATAACGGGCCTATCGGCATTTTTCCAGTAAAAGTGTACATTTTTCATGTAGATACCCAGAATTGAACCTGTTCGATATAATGACCTCTTAATGACCTGCTATTATCTCGAATATAAGTGATTCTGATGGCCGGCGGTCGATGCCTAGACCTTGGCACAGCGATTGCTACATGTATCTAAGCATCCCCCCTTGGCGGCCTGGCCCCCCTTACCCTCCAGGTCGCTTTTTTTTTACCTAAAACACCTTTACCCTGAAGACATGTGCTTAACTCGCTTTTCCTATGCCGTTTTTGCTGCGACATTATCGTTCATTTTCTTCGCTCAACCCGTGTTTGCATTTCAAGTGTTTTTAGATGCTGGTCATGGTGGACAAGATCAGGGTGCCAGCCGCGGAAAAATCACTGAAGCGGCAATTACGTTGAAGGTCGTCAAACGCATTGGTTCCGACTTATCAACTCACCCGGATATACACGTTTCGTATACACGTACATCCAACGTCTACCGTTCTCTTGAAGAACGCGTACAGTTGGCGAACCGCGCCCATCCCGACTTATTTTTGAGCGTCCATGCCAATTCGTCGTCCGACCCTTCAGCTCGCGGGCAAGAAATTTACTTTCAAAACGTTCTCGATCCCGATCAAAAATCTTTGTTTCTAGCAAATCTCGAGAATCAGAATATGCATGGCACCAACAATTCGGCGGGAGCCACCGGCGGAGACGTCAACGCCATCTTAGCCGATCTCACACATAGCCGAAACATCCACTTGAGCGGACTGTTTGCCGAAAAGCTCCATAAAGACTGGCAAGGGGATTCTGTTATTAGACGTCGGTCAATCCGACAAGCTCCATTTTTTGTTATCAGCAACGTAGATGCTCCAGCTGCGCTGATCGAGATTGGCTATATAACAAATCCCACCGAGGCTCACCTTTTAACGACTAATCGCTACCAAGAAAAAATCGCCCGTGGCATTACCAACGCCATCATCCAATTTAAGGAACTCGTAGACAATCCCGTACGGCCCAGCCTAAATTAGCCGCTTTACATCGGAGAAAAAATGCGCGCCCACAACCGTCCTCGCAACGAAATTCGAAAACTCGAATTTGTACCTGATATTCTTCGCTATGCCGAAGGGAGCGTACGCGTCTCGTTAGGTGAAACGCAGCTCATTTGTTCAGCTACGGTAGAACCGAATATCCCAAAGTGGTTGGCCGGTCAGGGCGGCGGCTGGATCACGGCTGAATACGGTATGTTGCCACGATCAACGCACACGCGCATCCAACGCGAAAAAGCGATGAGTGGCGGTCGCTCACAAGAAATTTCACGCCTCATAGGGCGGAGTCTACGTGCCGGTATCGACCTCAAAGCGCTTGGCGAACGGCAAATTACGGTTGACTGTGACGTGATCCAAGCGGATGGGGGCACCCGAACCGCGGCGATATCCGGTGGTTTTGTCGCCATCGCATTGGCGCTCAATTTTCTGCGCGAACAGGGGCAGTTGAAACACCTACCAATTAAAAATTATGTCGCAGCCATAAGTGCAGGTATCTCCCACGATGGTTTTATACTCGACCTCGATTACGACGAAGATTCGAGCATCAAAACCGACATGAATTTCGTCATGAACGATCGAAACGAACTCGTTGAGATTCAAGGCACTGCGGAAGGCGGCACGTTCACCCCCTCCGACTTAAACGAATTGCTTGAATTGGCACAACTGGGGTGCCATCAAGTTTTTCACGAGCAAGAAAAAGTCATCGGTCATTTCTTTCCGCTCAAAAAATAAAAAAAGGAACTCAATGGAAGTCTGGCTGGCCTCTCATAATCGTGGTAAATTAATTGAATTTAGAACACTCTTGCCGGCCCTTGATATTCACTCACAAAATGAACTGTCCGCGTATACGCCTCCACCGGAAACCGGAAAAACATTTGAAGAAAACGCCCGAATCAAAGCGCGATCGCTGCGTGCGGTAAAGACAGGCGTTTGGGTCATCGGCGAAGATTCCGGCCTTGAAGTGGATGGGTTAAATAAAATGCCGGGAATTCATTCAGCGCGCTATGCCGGCGATCATGCGAGTGACGCTGAAAACGTCGCTAAGCTTCTTAAAATGGTCCAACTTCGAACAGCGCATAGCCGCGCCGCACGTTTTATCTGCACCATCGTCGCTTACTCGCCCGAAGGTAAAGAGTTTATCATAACCGGTAATATTGAAGGTCGGATCGCTGAAAAAGTTAGGGGTCAGGGCGGGTTTGGTTATGATCCCTTATTCATACCCGAAAATGAGACGCAGACTCTCGCCGAACTTGGCCTCACGCGAAAAAATCAGATCTCGCATCGGGCACAAGCGATTCGTAAACTAGCCGAATTGTTCTAAATTTACTCCGGCGCGGGCCGCCAGCTGGGCCGTTGGCTCCATCGCTTTCCATTCTTCAATAGATATGCAAAGAAATGGGTCGAGCGAGGCGTAGATCAAAAATTGACGCTTCATCTTTTCGTTCGAGCCAATCAAAGCCAACCGGCCACCGCGCTGTCCAAGCTCTTTTGCGGTCTTGTACAACAGTTGGATCATCGGCAAGCACATAAACTGAAGGCCCGACATGTCGTAAGCGATCTGTTTGACCGTCGAGGCCGCAGAAATTAGCTCCGCTTTAGATTCTGGGAAATTGAACGCGTCTATCCGAGCGCGGGGTGTAATGTAGATCCATTCCATGAAGTGCATTATGAAAACAGTCGTAAAATTCGTCAATCCTCCGGTTGAAAAAGTGTGTAAATTATAGACAAGAATAAAGATTTTCAGTAAAAACGCGGGACCATTGGCAGGGCACAATATGACCGACTTGAAAATTTTCTCCGGCAATACCAATCGCGAGTTCGCAGAGCGTGTCGCTAAATCAGCCGGCGTTGAACTCGGTCACTGTAAGTTCGGTCGATTTGCTGACGGCGAAGTACAAATCGAAATTCATGAAAGCGTTCGTGGTGCCAATACGTTCGTTATTCAAAGTACTTGCCCACCGGTCAATGAAAGTTACATGGAACTTTTTTTGATTCTTGATTCGCTCCGTCGGGCGTCAGCTAACGATATATCAGCTGTTCTACCGTATTACGGTTATGCCCGACAGGATCGAAAGGTTGCTCCTCGCGCGCCAATTTCAGCAAAGTGCGTGGCGACACTCTTGAAGACGGCCGG
The DNA here is from genome assembly GCA_027451425.1 of Bdellovibrionales bacterium. Classification (GTDB taxonomy): domain Bacteria; phylum Bdellovibrionota; class Bdellovibrionia; order Bdellovibrionales; family UBA1609; genus RBG-16-40-8. The sequence continues at coordinate 7,170 of DAIDJH010000023.1, forward strand.
AGCTGATCGGTTAATTGCCGTAGATTTGCATTCGTCGCAGATCCAAGGCTTTTTCGATGGCCCCGTGGATCACCTGTTTGCCACCCCCACATTTGCGCGGGAATGGCGCGCGCGCCACGGTGCTGGCGACGAATACGTAGCTGTGAGCCCCGATGCCGGTGGTGTTGAACGCGCTCGAGCCTTTGCCAAACGCATCGGCTGCTCCATTGCTATTATCGACAAGCGGCGCGCGGGCCCTAACCAGGTCGAGTCCGTGAATCTCGTCGGGGAGGTGCGTGGTAAAACCGCCATTATCCTCGACGATATGATCGATACGGCCGGAACATTAACTCAGGCGGTTGACAGTCTTCTAAAGAATGGGGCAAAAAGAGTCTTCGCCGTTGCCACTCACCCAGTCCTTTCCGGGCCGGCGGTTTCGCGCTTGAAAGAAAGCGGTGTTGAAAAGGTTTGGGTTACTGACACCGTGCCTTTGCGGCCAGACGCGGTGGCGAGTGGCAAATTTGAGGTGATTTCGGTTGCCCCCGTGGTAGCTGAGGCGATCAAAAGGATTAATACTCATGACAGCGTAAGCGCGCTGTTTGACTGAAAGCGAGGCTGAAAATGGCTGAAAATTTTGAATTCAACGTGGAAGTGAGACAAGTCGGAAAACACGATTCTCGCCGTTTGCGTCGAGAAGGGAACATCCCCGCCATTGTTTACGGGCCGAATTTGAAAAACGTGTCGGTTTTTGTCCCCGAAAAAGAAGTCGTAAAATTCGCCAAACAACAATATGAAAACACAATTTTTGTTTTTAAATCGAAAGATTCAAAGCTGAACAATTTAAAAGTTTTGAAAAAGGCGACCACTGTGCACCCAGTATCTCGCCGCCCGGTTCACCTCGACTTTTTTGCGCTTGATCTCAACAAAACTATTCGTGTCGCGGTTGAAGTTCGTTACGAAGGCCGCGCCGCTGGCGTGAAAGATGGCGGTGTATTGAACACCGTTCGCCGCGACGTTGAGGTTGAATGTTTACCAACGCAAATCCCGCAGTTTTTATCCATTGATGTGAGCCCTCTAGGTATCGGCAATTCGCTTCACGCCTCAGATTTGCAAGTACCCGAAGGAGTGCGCTTGATCACTTTGCCGACCGCGACCCTTTGCACGGTTGTTATGGTTGAAGAAATCGTGGCTCAGCCGGTCGCAACAGCTGCTGCCACTGCCGAAGGTGCCGCAGCGACTCCTGCCGAGGGTGCTGCCGCTGCGCCGGGCGCTGCCGCTCCCGCCGCTGGTGGTGACGCTAAAAAAGCCGATGCCGGAGCGAAAAAAGAAGAAAAGAAATAGCGCAAACGGATGTACCTTATTGTGGGGCTCGGTAATCCGGGCCATCGTTATCAACTCACTCGACACAACATCGGTTTCATCGTCGTCGACGCGCTTTTGCTCCATTTTGATTCAAGGCCCACTGAACAATTCAAGAGCGTTGTCGCAAAAGTCAAAGACGGCGATCTTGATGTGATCTTGGCCAAGCCGCAAACCTACATGAATCTTTCAGGCGAAGCTGTGCAAGCCCTCGTCGCGTACTACAAAGTCCCGCTTGAAAATTTGCTGGTCATTCATGACGACATCGATCAACCGTTCGGACAGCTGCGGTTTCAGAAAAATCGCGGGCCTGGTGGGCATAACGGCATTCGCGATATCCATGAAAAATTGGGCACGCCCGATTACGCCCGACTCAAAATTGGCATCGGCCGCCCAACCAACCCGCATGTTCCAATCGAAGATTTTGTTTTACAAAATTTTTCACCCGACGAAGAAAAGAGCTTAAGCGAATTGATTCAACAGGCGGGAGATGCGGCACTGACATTCGTCGAATCAGGTTTTCAACGCGCGCAAAACGAATACAATAGCCCGAGGAGTAAAGATGGGTCTTAAAGCAGGCATCGTCGGCCTACCGAACGTCGGCAAGAGCACGTTGTTTAACGCCTTGACTGCGGCTAAAGCCGAAGCGGCGAATTATCCGTTTTGCACGATTGACCCGAATGTGGGTGTGGTCACGGTCCCGGACGAGCGCCTCGCAAAAATCTCAGGGCTTGTAAAACCGCAAAAGATCGTACCGACGGTGATGGAGTTCGTTGACATCGCTGGACTCGTCGCTGGCGCAAGTAAAGGCGAAGGCCTTGGTAATCAATTTTTAGCTAATATTCGTGAAACCGATGCAATCTTGCACGTTGTCCGATGCTTTGAAGACTCAAACGTCGTCCACGTCGCTGGTTCAGTGGACCCCCTGCGCGATATCGGGACGATCAACACTGAATTGATTTTGGCGGATCTCGACAGCGTCGACAAACGACTCAAGCGTATCGAAAAAGCCGCGCAAAGTTCAAAGGACGCGAATATTAAAATTGAATACGGTCTTGTCAAAAAAGTCTGGTCCGCATTGAATGACAGCAAACCCGCGCGCACGGTTGAAGTGAACGACGACGAGCAACCGTTTCTACATGAGCTGCATCTTCTTACGACAAAACCCGTTCTCTATGTTTGCAACGTCGCGGAGAAAGACTACGTTTCAGATTCAGCCGTTGATTCCGGCGCGACCAAGAGCGCGTGGGTAAAGCAAGTCGAAGAACTCGCCGCACACGAAGGAAATCAAAGCATCGCGATTTGCTCAGCCATCGAGGCAGAGATTTCGCAACTCCCCGAAGATGAACGGTTGGAGTTTATTCAGTCTTTAGGAATGAAAGAACCTGGCCTCAGCCGTCTCATTCGCGAAGCTTACAAACTGTTGAACTTAATCACTTACTTTACGGCGGGTGAAAAAGAAGTGCGCGCGTGGACCATTCGAAAAGGCACCAAGGCTCCGCAGGCAGCAGGGGTGATCCATTCTGATTTTGAACGCGGCTTTATTCGCGCCGAAACCTATCACTGCGAAGATCTCTTTCAGCTCAAGAGCGAAAGCGCCATCAAAGACGCCGGCAAATATCGCTCTGAAGGCAAAGACTACGTCGTTCGCGATGGCGATGTGCTGCTGTTTCGTTTTAATGTATAGCTGCTTATAGCTCGACCGATTATTTCGCCTTGGGGTCCCACGCATCGCGTAGCCCATCACCAAAAATGTTGAACGCGAGCAAAGTAAAAAACAGCGCAAGGCCGGGGGCAATAATCAAATGTGGAAAGGTACGAATAGTCTTCCACCCTTCGTTGGCCAGCACACCCCAACTCGAATAAGGCGGCTGAAGTCCAAGACCGATGAAACTCAAAACACTCTCGAACATGATATTCTGAGGTATGAGCGCCGTTATCATGACAATAATAGGACCCATGATGTTCGGCACGATGTGCCTAGCAACAATCCATCGGTCCGTAGCGCCGATTGAACGCGCCGCCTCAACAAATAAAAGTTGTTTTGCCTGTAGAACCTGGCCGCGAACCACGCGCGCGAGCATTGTCCAACCGAGAACACTCAACGCAACCAAGATGCCCGAAACCGCTCTCAGCTCGGGGTTCATGTTTATGCTAACCGCATCGAACATGACTTTGATCAACACCAACAAGACGAGGGCCGGTATCGAATCAAGCGTATCCACCAGTCTCATCATAACAGCGTCAACCCGACCGCCAAACCAACCCGAGATGGCACCGTAAACCGTTCCAAATACTAAGGAGGCGATCGCCGTAAACACTCCGACCGCCATCGAGACTTGCGCGCCGTAGATGACCCGAGACAAAAGATCGCGCCCCAAATCGTCAGTACCAAGCCAGTGCGCCCACGAAGGCGAGGCCAAAATTAAATTCACGTTCTCTGTCTCGTAACTATAGGGCGCTAAATGTTGCGCCAAAATCGCTACAAGGCTCATGAAACAAATAAAAATGGCTGAGGCAAACGCGAGTCGATTGCGCTTTAAACGGCGCCATGAATCCTTCCATAACGAACTGGCGTGAGCACGCTCCAAAAAATCGACCTCTCCGAGCGCGGGCTTAATATCAGCTACAGCGCTCGACACAACCCCCACAGCCACACTGGCCGCAACGGTCGGCTCCGCTTGAACGACTGCAATGGGCTGCGCGCTGTTTGCATTCGGGCCATCGCCGGCCTGGGCATTTGTATCTATCATGCTAGTTTAATCTTTGGATCAAAGTAAGTGTAAAGAATGTCGACTACTAAATTCGCCAAAATCAAAATACTCGCATAAATCAAAGTAACGCCCAAAATGAGCGGATAATCGCGATTGGTGACGCTTTGGATGAAGTGTTTACCCATCCCCGGGATATTGAAAATGTCTTCTATCACAAACGAACCACACAGAAGGTCGGCCATCACAGGGCCAGCGTAACTCAAAACAGGGATGAGTGAGTTTTTCAGTACATGCTTAAAGAGAATGGCCCCCTGGCGTAGCCCTTTTGCCTTAGCGGTTCGCACAAAATCCGAACGGATCACCTCTAAAACGCTGGACCGTGTGAGCCGGGCGATGATGGCCGCCGGACGAAGCCCCAACACAATCACCGGCATAATGTAAAAAGAAGTGCCATCCCACTGCGCGACCGGCAAGAGATTGAGGCCAAAACAAAGAACCGTGATAAGAATCGCCGCGACCAAAAAATTTGGGATCGAGATAAAGGAGGTTGCCGCGACCATCGTCACATTATCTTTCCA
>DAIDJH010000024.1 GCA_027451425.1 Bdellovibrionales bacterium
CGGCTCGGTAGACGCACATTTTTGCACAAGTGCGCCAGCCCCGGCCGCCGAAAACGTAAAATATCTGTTTGTACTCGATCATTCTGCGTCTAACCAACCGGGCTTCCCGTTAGTATCTGGCGATGTGAGCAACACGGATTCAATGGGCAGTCGCCGATATGGGCCAATGATCAATTTTATTCAAAATCTCGTGCCGGAACCGAACGTGAGCACTTCATTTGCGCTTATCGACTTTAACGATACGGCTTACCAACCCGGAACTTTGACGGGCTTCGATCCCAGCGCAAGTCATTTTATTTCCACCGCGCAAACCGATTGGATTGGTAGCGGGACGGCGGCATCACCGGCGCCTTACGACAAAGGGTTCACCAATTATCAGGCCGCTTTGCAAAGGGCACAGCAGTTGATTCAGAGCGATTTGCAAACCCAGTCGTTGCTCGCGCAGTCTCCGATCGTGCAAAGTCAATATCATATCGTTTTCGTGAGCGATGGCGTTCCGACCGTATCGACAACTTCTGGTGGGACCTACACGCAAACATTCTCGGCCGATATTGAGCCCATCATATCTGCAATAATGAATTTGAAAAGCGATCCTACTTATGGGCCATATATCGGCAGCATAGCCTTTAATACCGCATATTATTTTAACAACGTGCAACTTCCCGCAGCCGAGGCTTTGTTACAGCAGATGGCGCAAGCTGGGAACGGTCAATATCTGCAGTTTGCGGCTGGACAAAATATTCTTTACCAGCAGTTTGCCCCGCCTGTACTTAACATTCACAATGAACTCATGGATGTATTTGTAGAAAACCAAAATGGCATTTGGTGGAGCAACGGCCAGTTCATGCAGGATAGCGCGGGCGACGGGCTCCCTGACGCTATCAAAGATCAAATGGGTGCCAATCCGCTAGTTAAAGATTCTGACGGGAATGGGGTCAGCGATTTTGTTGAATATATCTTGAACGGAAAGCCATGTCAGGATCCACAATGTTCATCGTCGGGCCGCAATGCTTATTCCATTTGTGCTGGAATTCCGCATACCACTGATGCGAACGGTAACATCACATACAGTTCATCAAGCAATGACGGCCTCAACGACTGTGAGAAATTCTTGTTGGGCGCCAACGCTTCAACGTTTAATACCAACGGCGATCTCATTCCGGATCTTTTTGCGCTTCAGCGCGGGCTTCCCATCATACTGGGCAGCGCATCGCAGGCATTTGCCGATCCTTTTGGTGATGGTCTTACAAATTACGCTAAACTAAAACTGGGTTTGCCGCTGGCGGTTTCGGATAAGTCGCTCGTCGATTTCAACCAGCGCCAGACGACCTTGGTGCCCGAACAGTCTTCATCTCCGGATGTCGATTGCTATCACTTAACGGTCAGCAACGTGGCGCTTTCGGCGTTGAACAATACGATTCGCGTGATGGTTGTACAAAACAGCTCGGCAGCGCAAAGCAAGCCGTTTATGACCAGCGCGGAGAGACAAATTGATCCTTCATCATTGAGCGTAAGTTTTACTGCAGGGGATTTTAATTGAGAAAATAACTGCGTACCTGGCCAGCATTTAGCGGTCAATGCGCAAACGGGGAGGAAAACATGGGACATAAAAAAGAAACACTGAGGAGGGCGCTTTTCGTGCTCATGCTGACGCTGCCGATTGCCATTGTCTATAATGCCTGCAGTAAATATCAAGCGACATCCACGATGAACCAAAGCTCAGGTGCCTCGACAAGTAATCAAAATTATTTGACCGGAAGAATGTCGATGAGCCTAACCGATGCGAGCGGCAATACAATCTACTCCGATAGCAGTGTCGGGTCGTCGTTAACATTTAAAGCGGGCACAAATTACGAGTTAAATCTGAGTGTCACGGGATTTCCGTCGGGTACGCAATTCTCCCTGCAGATGAACCAAACGGATGTGGTATCCGGTACATCCATAGCAATTCCGCTTCAGGCTGGAGCAAATTCATTTACTGTGCCTACGCAAGGGGATTATTCTTGGCAGCTTGTGGCGTCTGCGGCAGGGTACCAATCGCAAACTAAGTATTACCTTGCCGATGTCACGTGCCAAAAACCGACATTCACTGGGTCTAGTCTGAACCCGGCGGCCTTAACTGTGAGTTCGGGAAGCGGCAGCAATCTATACAACTTTTCGGCCAGCAAAGTGATTACTAATGCCAATGGGATGGGGCCATATCTCTGCGCGTTTGATCCAACGGGAACCAGTATTGTTGATACGGGTTTCACAGATTGCACTCAGACGCTCAGCAACTTTTATGTCAACTACGTGAATACGAGAAATATTGGAGTCATCGTAAAAGATTCGTGCAACACCACATACGCCGTTTCCACTCCGGCTCAACTCAATGCTACAGAGCCCGCAATGCCCGGTAACGTATTTATTTACGGGCAGATCTCAAACGCAACCGGAAGTGCTCAGAATGATCCGCGGGTTGATAACGTGACGTATCTTGCAACGAACTCGAACGGCCACGACATCGTTCAGCCGCATTTTAGCGCGGGCTCATTCCAAATCACATCTTCGCAAAACTACGGAATGCCATCGAGCCAGCCATTTGGGATGAAGATAAATGTAAGCGGCATCCAAGATACAATTAATGTTTCAGGACAAACCGGATCAGTCGATGCAAGTCAGGCGTATATTTCGTCGCTGACATATACAACTGACGAAGCGGGTGATTCAGCGCCGGCTTTGAATTTCAGCGGCAGCAATTGTACTCTGAGCAAACAAGGCGCCAAGGTTTTATTCACCCAGGGTCAACCGTGTTCAAGCGGGACAACCGGCGACCAAAATAAGGCGACTGTTGAAGTTTGGGGACATTATCAATGTGCGCTTACGGACGGCAGTGGCGGTGCCGATATCTCCGGTGACTTCGATGGGTACACAAACTTAGTTGATAGTTGCACTGGCGGCGGTGGCGGCGGCGGCGGGATCGTCCCAATTACGCTCTAGTAAAGAAATGAAAGTCCGAGCATGTAAACGATCTGAGCGCCGATCAACGAATGGTCGGCGCTAATTCTTGAATCGTCGTATAAATAAATCCAATTTTGCGCCGTCCGCGTCGTGGAGTAGGTTTCTTGGTAGGCCATTTCGTTGATTTGAATCAAATAGTTCTTTTTATATGGATACGTTTCTGAAATCATCGCGCCATAAATCGGGCCGTGCGATGAAAACGGTTGATCGTTGGTTTCTAATGCGGTTGTGGGGCTGACAATGTGCGAACCAACGTTAGGAAAGCTAACGAACTCATAACCCAAAAGTGGACCAGCACTGAAGGTCTTACTGAAACGGTACATAGCGGACGAGTGAAAGGTAAAGTTAGTTGACTCGAATTCACTCGACTGAGCGCGTGTAAATCCATAGGCGGCGTTCAAAAGCTCAAAGTCCCAATTCTCCGATAAGTAATGGAGCTGAAAAAAATCTGCAGTAAAAATAAATCGATTGGCGGCAAAGCCGACCGGGCTAAGACCCATCCCCAAGTAAAATCCGGATTTTGGCGGTTGATAAACGTATTGCTTAAGATTGGGAAATGTATCGAGAAAAGATTTTTCTTCGGCGCGGATTACAGGTGAATAGCTGACGATAGCCAGTAAGGAGAGTGTTGATGCCACGATGCGGGTGATTTTGTTCATTACAATTGCCCCCCCATCCGTGCAATCATTTGCTGGCAACGCTGCTTGTATCCGCCCTCATCGCTGGCGTCATTGAGCAAGAAGTTAGCTTCTCCGATCAACCCCATGTGCATGATGGAGCAGCCCAGTAAAGCCTTAAATTCGCCTTTTCCACCTTGGAATTGAGACATGCCGTATACGGATGTGGCGGCTGCGTGATTCCAGTCATTGTGGCGGAAGTACGTTTTTGCAATACCGTAATAGAGCCGCCAATGCGAATGATCGGCGAAGAGATCTTTTTCTTGGCTCATCAAACCGTGCGACGAAGGATCTTTATAGATTTCTCTATTGTTCACTAGCCTTGGCCAGCCCAGCGCTTGTTGCAATGAAGGCAGCTCCCCGCGTGCGCACCAGGTGTTAATTGGCGATATCAAAGAAGCCGCTGCAATAATTTTGTGACATTGCTGTTGGCTTGCCTGCGCCTCATGCATGCTTTGCGTGGCTTGAGCCATGATGATGCCTCGAACTTGTGGAGCACTTCGCTGGGCGGCCGCCTGCAAAAATAGGCTCAGGCGTGAAAGAACACGGGCATCGGCTAGCGCGACTAGGATGTCCATCTCAGGGTCACCGCTGCCGCCATAAGCATTGATCTCAGAAAGGAGGCCGTGGGCCTTGGCCGCCACCGTGGAGAGCGCTGACATGTTCGGTGCCGTGCCCGCAAGCTCTCTGTAAAAATTCACGATATTCAAATTCATACTCGGCCAGTTGTACCATCGGCAAAGATTTGCCGTTATGGAAGAGCGACATCGGCCGGCCACTCTTGCCAAAACTTTTTGTCTCAGGTTTCGCGGAAGGCGAAATTGGGCTTTTAATAAAGCGAGTAGATCGGCGTCGCTGGTTGACCAATTCATAAAACTAGTGACAAGTTCCGCCGGCACGACGACAGGGGAGCTCAGCACGCTGCGCATCTCGTGCTGAAATATTTTTTGAGTCGCCGGAGGCACGCTGGCCATGAGAGAGATTGATGAAAGTCGCGCGATCAGCCGAAAATCACGCAGCATCAAGGCGAGCTTCAAGCTCTTTTCAAAGATCTTTTGGCGGACAGCCGGCGGCGTCGAGCTGTGTGAAATAATCCTGTGCCATATATCTAGTGTTTCGTAAAACCGTGTTATGGCCAGAGTTTCATTGGCCATTGAGCTCAAGATGGCGGCCTCTTGCTCGGGATTTTTTTGCGACTTCGCCATTGTGTAACCGGCGCGCAAAAAGGTGTTGATATCCTTTTCAGCTTTGCTTCTGGCGAGTGCCTCTTGTAAGGCAACCGAACGAAGCGACGAATCCTGCATCGATAGAGCCGCCTGTAAATAGCTGCCGCCCTGATCGACGAGATTGTAGCCATGGGACGTTTCAACTTCCTTATCCAAACGGTTGAGCAAAGCCTTCGAATGCACGGTTTTTAGGTAAGAGCGCAGGCTGGGATTCGGCAGATTGAGCGCCAACATTTTTTGGCTCCAAAAAATCAAACCCTTAAAATCGGCGGTGGTGTTGAAGTAGTTCAAAATTAAATCGGCGGCATCTCGTGTTTTGGCGGAGCGGGGAAAGCGCTTCAAAAACTCAAACAGATCGTTAAGCGCGTATCGGTAATATCCTTGGTCATAAACAGCTTTTGCTAATGTAAAATTGAGCTGGTCGCTTTGTCTCTGGCGGGGGTCCAATCGCATGTATTGTTGTATGGCATAAATGAGTAGCCCTTTCGTTCTAAGTTGCCGATAAAACGAATAGTCGGCTGGCTTTTGCAAAGCCAGAATAGCGTTTTGCAAAAGAGTGGCACGCGAGATTGGGCGACCAAACTCCCCGTCGTAGACGCGCAAATAGTAGGAGGCGCTGTCAAAATAGTCGCGTTCGTTGTAGTAGACATCGGCGAAATCGATAGCGACTTTGACCGCCTTGGGACCATGTCCAAAAAAACCGAGATACAACGAATAAAAATCTTCGGCACGCTTGAACAATCGCATGCGCCGCGCGGGATTTTTTTCATGTTTGGCGAGTTCATGAGCGTGTGTCCCAAGCTCGCGAATTTGCTTTTCAAAAAAATTATAAGCTTCGACACGCGTCTGCCGCGACATGCTGTAGTGAGTGTTCCAATAGTTATACTTCTCCAATACGAACTGCATCTCATGGACGGGAATGTTGACCCGCGCATCGAGGGGGATTCGCCGTAAAACTTCGTTGTAAATGTTGACGATGCGCCGGGGGTCGTGGAGGCGCTCGCAAAGTGTGCGCAGTAAATTAATGGCAAAGTTATACTGCCGCAAAAAGATATAACGGTAAGAAAGCTTTTCGATGGTTTCTTGAAATAATTCTTCTGTCGGCGCAATTTTGGAATAGTAAGGCACGGGCTGTGGATTTTTTTCGTACACCTTCGTGTAGGCGCGGATAGAATCGATAAGCGCTTCGCGCTTTAGGTCTATGCCGATGACTCTGTTTTGCGGGGTAAGTGAACTCTGCGAGCTATCCTTGGCCAATTCCGTGTCGGTGGCAACCTGGCTAAACAAATCTAACGCCTCTTTGGGATGACTTTGCTCCAGAGCAATGAGCCCGAGGCGATATTTGGCGGAATCGCGCTCATATGGGTGGCGGGTATTTTTGACGACGGAGAGTATTTGGCTGGATTTATTATAGTCTTGTTGCTCGAAAAAATATTGGCCGAGTAGCAATCGAGCCTGGACCGCTTCTTTCGAGTTCGGAAAGCGTTGAATGAGCTGAGTCGCAGAAGCCACAAACGCCGGGCCATCATCGATAGAATTTTCAGCAGAGGCGAGACGATAGAGCACTTGCTTTAGCGCGTCGAATTTGGGGAAGTCCCGTAAAATTTGTTGATAGACCGCGATAGCCTTACGTTCGGTGACAGCGACCGGAGAAAACTTTTCGGACATGATGGATTTGGAGCTCGCGCCCTTGTTTTGTTCCATCTCCAAATAAAACAAAGTCGTCGACTTAGTCGAAAGAAGATCGCCCAGCTGAAGGTACAGATTCGCTAGAAACGGGGCGCTCTGGTTCTCGGTGATCTGTTTGCGCAAAATTTTAATGGATTTGTCGGTTCGGGTTAGCATCTCGATCAGTTTTTTTTGAAAGTCGGCGTCACTCAGATGCTGAGATTGTAAAGAAGAAATCTCGGCCCCGGGCGTTTCGGATGACGAGCCGTCCGCGGCAAACGCCACAACGGGTAGAAAAATAAACATAAAGCAGATTAGTCGCATTTGTCTACGAGTGTCCCTTGGTAACTCAGTCGCTCATCCTGCCAGTAATCACCCCATTGCGGCCAACGTATTATAAAATTATTTTTGTTTGCTTCTAAAAGTGCTGGATTCGAAGTCGATTTGTCTTGGAACACGCTGTTTGGATTATATTTTGAACGAACGACGTCGAACTGCAAAAACTTAAGACTTTCGCCTAAAATGACGAGACGTCGCGCCGCCGCTTCAAGCGCCTGTGTTTTGTACAGCCCTTCGGTGTGAAGGAGCATGTGCAGGGTCGTGATGTACACGTAACGAGTGATCGGGCGCAGGGATGGCGGCAGCTCGGCGACAGAATGATACTCATCCCGCAGTTTCCGGATGCTTTTTAGATTTTGCGCATATTTAATTTGATCGGAATCTTCTATTTGGTTGAGAACCGAAAACCGGGCAAGCGGTTGGCCCAATTTTATTCCTTGAATGGTGCTGCCATATTCTCGATTGAACGTGTTAATCAGCTCTCGCGTTGCTTCGTCAGAGCACATTTTGCGGTAAATGAGAGCGCGCAGGATGTATTTTTCCAGGCGAATTTGGTGGCCCGAAGAGCGCGATTCGAGATTGTAAAGTAGTCCGAGCGCTTCGTTGTATTTTTTTAATCTATAAAGACTCCAGGCGCCTTCTAGCCAGTCTTCTGGGTTGATCGGGTTTGTCTTCAATAGAAATGTCTCGTAAATTTCTGACGACTGTTTGTACTTTTTCTGCTCGTAATCTATGCGAGCCAACGTTCGCGCGGCCTTTTTGGCCAGGTCGAAATTATCGCTATCTTTGATTAGGCCCAGCGTTTTATTTAAATACTTTTTCGCAGCCTTAAGGTGACCTTTTGCGTAGGACTGCATGGCTTGAAAAAAAATATATTTTGCTGAAGTGTCTTTGTCGATTTTGTCGAAGTAGTAATTCGCCCACTTTGGCATGCCCGCATTGAGATTGATAAGTCCTTTATAAAAGAAATAACTTTGACCAAATTTTCCGTCTGGGGACGGGTCAATATCACCTGGAACAAAATATGCGCGCGTCGAAAACGGATATCCGAGATCTATAAGTTGAATAATTGTTTTATAGGCCAGCTTCTTACTCTGAAGATCGTCAAAAAAATTGATCATGTCTGAAGCGGCAGCCAAGGCCTCATAATACATGTGGCGCTTCATGAGTTCGGGTACGAGTTGATTCCACAAATTAGAGTTGTCTACGTCGCGGGGTACTTCACTCCGCCAGCCGGCGGGAGTCTGGTTTTTCGTTGTTGCAGCCGAAATGGGGATGGCAACGGCGAGGCAGGCAACAATCAACAAGACATCAGTACGCATAGGCCGTGCCGAATATAAAGGCGAGGTTGTTGTGCATGCTGCTGAATGCATAAAGGTAGCGGGCCTCGACTCTCCAAGAGAAGCTGTCGTTTACAAACGTTTCAAGTCGCCAACCCATATCAAGCCCCACCGTCGACTCTTGATTCGTGATAACTAAGCCCGGCCCCGCCAATAAGGAGCTTCGAAAGTAACGGATGTATTTCGCCAAAAAAATTGTTTTACCGTAAGCGAATGTATAGTTTAGGTCCGAGGAGAGCACGAAATTCAAACGCTCTATACTTTGCGGTTGAACGCTGTATTTATCGGCGAGCTCGGACGTCAGCCCTGAATCTACGGCGTAAACATAATCTAGTGATGCCACATCCCATGAGTAAGTTTTATTTAAATAACGGGTATAAGTAAGGTCGACGCTCAGGCCATTGTAGTATGGGTCGAGCGGCCACAACCCCAAGCCAAAAAATATCTGTTGTGATTTTGGGTTTTTGTATGTTTGGACCGCATCTACGTTTACGCCATCAAGAGGTTTCTCGCCAGTTACTGTCGGCTTATCTTGAGCCACAACGAAGGACGTTACAAATAGCGATGAGACAATCAAAGACAGAAAAACTAAATACCGCATATGGATCAGTGTGGGAAATTGCCATGGGTCTGGCAAGCGTGAAAAGGACGACGAACAAGTTGCGGCTGTACAATTGTGTGACACCCGACAACACTTTGTTCGGGTATTTTCTGGGGTCTCATAATGAAATGAAAAAAAGCATGTTATTTCATGATGTTAGACGAGCGGCTGGGGCCTGAATTTTGCATAATTTAAACAGTAAGCAAGTTTGGGGGAGTGATGAAAGCGACATATTGTCACAGCTTAATCAGAGTACTGTTTATCGCGGCATTGTTTTTGAGCGCGCCGGCGGTCAAGGCGACGCCAGTACGATTTGTCCAAAATAATTCAAATAGTCGAAGTTTATCTTCGCTGTCTGGGCCAGAAAGGTCCATTCAAATTCGCGGACAAACTCGCGGCCTTTCGATGATGCTAGTGTTAAAAAATGGGAAAGATGAAATCAATTTCATAAAGCCGCGCAAAAACTACCGCACCAAAGTCTTGTCGACGCAATTCTAGCCATCTGTCCAGATTGCCTTAGTCGCAATAGACTCCGTTTTCTCAATTTATGATACTGAAGCGGACACGAGGTGGCACCATGTCCATGATGCAGTTTATTGCCAGAAATTTTTGGCACGTTTTTCCGATTTTGCTGTGCGGAGCTGCGGGAGTATTAATCATACTCGAGCGTTCAGCCGCGCTGGGCTGGGCCTATCCCATGGAAAATGTGGACGGGTTTTTTGAGAGAATAAGGAACATGATCCTTAGAAACAGTATTCAAGAAGCCATCGCATTTTGCGAAAGGTTTCGTGCCAAGCCGGTGGCGCGGGTCGTTCGCGAGGGTTTGATTCGCGCTCATCAACCCGAACATCTAATTGAAAACGGTTTGCAAATTGCGGTAGGTGAGGCCACTGAAAAAATTCAAATACGCACACCTTTTTTGGCGACTATCGCAAACGTTGCAACTCTCTTTGGATTGTTGGGTACCATCGTGGGCTTGGTGCAATCGTTTGAGGCGGTTGGCAGTGCGGTTGCGCAACAACGTGCCGCTTTGTTGGCAGCAGGTATATCGACAGCGATGAACGCGACAATGATGGGGTTAGCGGTCGCGATACCTTGCATGATCGCATATTCGATCCTTATGGCCCGCACGAACAAAATCACCGCTCAAATTGAGCAGAGTGCTGTGCGCACGATGGACATTCTGCAACAAAGCTATTTTAATGCCAAAAGCGGTGACGCTTCTGCGGGGGACCCCAAGGTTCGGCGGAATCACAAATGAATGTTGGTGAGAGTTCATCGCAAGAGGTTGACCTTAATCTTGCGCCGATTATTGACTGTTTTACCGTGCTCATCACCTATTTGCTGGTGACCGCTTCATTTTTGACTCTCGCCGCAGTTGATGTGGGTGTTTCAGCGACGGGCACTGCGCCAACGGTGGATGCTGGCACGCCGCCAATGTCCATGATGCTCGAGTTGAAGGCGGGCGGTGACGTCAGCATCGCTGTTCAGGGTGGTGCCCTCAGTCACGAAATTGATATCAACGTCAAAGCTTTGCAAAACTCCACGCAAGATGTGAGCGAGTTGGAAAGTCGCTTGCATCAACTTCAAGCGAAGTGGCCGCAAATCACGGATGTGAGCGTTACCGCAGATCCCACCATTTTGTATAAAAACATTGTGGAAGTTATTCATAAGGTCCAGGCCATAATGCCCAAGGTCTATATTTCCAGTTAGCTAAAAAGGCGATGCTGCCATGAAGCCCATAAAGAAAAAGAGAAAAGCCACGGAGATGTCGCTGCAGATCACGTCAATGGCCGACATTTTCATGATCCTTCTCGTCTTTTTGCTAAAAAACTACGCAGCTTCAATAACTAGTATCGCGCCAACCACGCACTTAACGCTCCCAGAAGTGCTGAAGGCCAATGCCCAAGTTCAGGAATCATTGAAGGTGGAAATCAGCCGCAACGATGTTGTCGTGGATGATAAGCCTGTTTTAAGGTTAAATAATTTTAGCTTTGAAGCGAGTGAAACGTCGTCCGGTGACGCCTCTCCCACGCTTGAACATGTATTTGCGCATCAACGTAAGCTTCTGCCAGTGCCCAATCTAGGGTCGGGATTGGTTGTAATGGCCGACCAGCAAACGCCATACTCAACTTTAAAACGGGTGGTGGCGTCGGCTGCGGGCGCGGGGTTTGTCGATCTGCAACTGGTGGTTGTGGAAACGGAATAAGTCCACCACTGAATTAGGGCGGTTTGGTGACACCTGAAGAGTATTTGATAACAACTCATGTCGGCGAAGTTGCCCGCAAGCAACTATGGCAGGCGGATGAAACGGCTGACCTCGATTTGCCTGGTGGTTGGATCATTGAAATGCAGGATGGTGGCATCCGTGTGTTTGATTCAGCCGTGCACAATGACGACGATACCGTTCGAGAATTAACGGTCCCTTCATTTAAGCCGGGTGAAAAAGTTGCGATCGATCTACCGCCATCGGCGCGCGATCGATGGCGCCGGTCGATTCGGGTCGAACTGGATCACATTCGAAAGCCGTCGCCCGTTTACGTCGTGTCATCGGACATTCAAACACTAGAGAGGCCAGGGCCAAAGCAACCATTTTTATTTTATTGCCAAGATTTTCTTCTCGTTCACCATCGACCCGTGCGGTTGAGCCATCGGATCACGTTGCTGGGATATGACATTTTCAGCTTTTCGCAAGAAAGTAATGGCGACTTTATCGTAAAAAGTAACCAGAACGGATTGCGAGTTGAAAGCGATTCTGGCGTTAAAAAGGTAGCGAAGGGCAGCGAGGTTCGGTTGGCCGGCGTCGATTTTTTCGGCGCTACTTTTCGACTGCGCAAACATTGGTGGCGTTTGCGGCTTTTCCCATCAGCCGACGGATTGAATCCGGTCGAAACTG
>DAIDJH010000025.1 GCA_027451425.1 Bdellovibrionales bacterium
CGATCCAGACGGGATTCGTCAGGTTGGCGGTCGAACGGGCGCCGGGAGCAGTCCACACCCATCCGGATAGGCCCTGGCGGATCATCGCCTGCATGGAGTGGTCGCCGCCGTTCTCGATCCCAACACTAAGCCGCACAAGCGAGTCATCAATTCCGAGTTGTCGCCGCCGTTCTAGCGGAACACTTGCGTGAGTCATTATGGCCGGATGATCCACGAGAGATTCGACGCCGCCCAAGCTTTCTGCAAGTGAAAACACGCGGAGCTGTTCTACAAAGCGTTTGGTTTTAGAAAGATCTCCGTTCACATAAACGGTGATCATGCCGCCAAATCCAGACATTTGACGTCGGGCTAAATCGTGCTGTGGGTGGCTCGCAAGCCCCGGGTAGATCACCTTTTTAATTTTTGGATGACGGGTCAGGTGTTCGGCAATTTTTTTCGCGCCTTGTTCGTGCGCGCGCATGCGAACGCCCAAAGTTTTTAGGCTGCGCAAACACAGAAACGAGTCAAAGGGGGAGGCGATGGCGCCCATCGAATTGCTTAAAAACGCGAAGTTTTCGGCAAGTGCCGGGCTTGATGTTACGATTGCGCCGCCGACCACATCACTGTGCCCGCCAATGTACTTAGTGGTGGAGTGAACGACGATATCGGCGCCAAGCGAAAGCGGTCTTTGAAAGTAAGGGCTCATAAAAGTGTTATCGACAGTTACCAAAACGCCGGCTTCGCGAGCCCGCTTTGCCACCGCCGCAATGTCTATAATTTTAAGAAGCGGATTGGTGGGGGTCTCGACCCACACCAGCTTTGTATTTGCTTTCTTGTGACGATTGAAGTTTTCGGGGTCAAGAAGGTCCACATAAGTCACTTCAATATTCATTTGAGAAAAGACGCGATCAAACAGGCGAACTGTACCGCCATAAAGGTCATCGCCGGCTATGACATGATCGCCGGATTTGAGTAAATGTAAAACAGTTGTCGTGGCGGCACATCCAGAAGCCAGGGCAAAACCAAATTTGCCTCCTTCAAGATTTGCCAAACAATGCTCGTAAACGCTACGGGTGGGGTTTTTTGTTCGGCTGTATTCATAGCCTTTATGTTGACCGGGAGATTCTTGCACATAAGTGCTCGTCAAATAAACCGGCGTCATAATAGCGCCTGTTGTTGGGTCGGGCGATTGCCCAGCGTGAATGGCGCGAGTATCAAAACCCATTTCGTTAGTAACGCGGCTGTCTTTAGGCGTGGTCATCCTGTGGTACCTCAATAATGTGTATGCCTTTTAGTACATTATTGAGGAGTTGCATAGGGTCATCGCAATAGGGAATGTTGAGCTGTTCCATCAGCTTTCGAACCAAATCTTTGTCGTAGGCATCTTTGGTGACCTCGTCGACTAGATGGCTCATGGTTGAAATTCGATCTTCTTTGGTCATGGGCTCAAAAACCTCCCTTTGAAGAGTTGACTCCAAAAATGTCGAAACGGAAAGAAAATTATTTGTGATTGGGACTAAAAAATCGATCGGTTAACGTTGCGGTTTTGCCGGGCTGAAAAGTCAATATGCGATCACCTTGGCCAAGTGGTCCCTGCCAATGAACATGCACGGGGCGCGAGGCCGAAATGGTTGTTTCAATGGGTGAATAGCCAAGCGCGTGACCGTCAACGCTGATTTTCAACCAGTTGACGGTCCGTATGATGAGACGCGCGGGAGCAAGCACTCGCTTATGAGCGGAATCGCCCCGTGAAAGTATTGAGATAAATATTATGAAAATGCAAATTGTGGCGCGCGGGGCCCGCATAAGTCTTGAAAATTGAAAAGATTTTTTAATTGTATAGGCGCTCGTGCGCTGTCGATCGGCATCTCGACGGCGCAGCGCGAGCTGGACCTTCTTGGATAAATCTTTTGATTTATTTTCGTCGTCGATTGGTGGGGTTTGGCGACGCCCAATTTCTAAACGAATGGCATCAAGACTAAAGAGATCCGTTTCAAAACTAGGAGCAGCGCCCATTAAAACCGAAGGCGCGGCAAATTTTGGCGTAACAAAATAGTCTTTTTGTCCGTTTGAAATGCCGAAATCCACCAGTTTAACCGTGCCGGATTCGTTCACCATTATATTGTGGAGGTTCAAATCGCCGTGACAAAGGCCGGCCAACGCCAAATCTTGAAGGCCACGGCATGCTTGTGCATAAATATTTTCGATTTCTTCGTTACTGAGTGGAGCGTAGCGAATGAGTTCGTCTAAATTCACGCCGCGGACATATTCCAACACGAGCGTTGGCGAATTATTAATAATTTCCCACCCATGCAAGAGTACGCAGTGTTGCGATTTTACGCGCAAGAGCCGTTCAAGTTCATTTCTCCAAAGCGAGACCAGCTTCTCAGACTTGAGAATTTTGAGGGCGACCTCAAATTTTACGTTGAGCTCTTCGGACTCTTTGAAAGCACGGTAAACACAGCTATTTAGACCTTCGCCCAGGCATTCGATCATGCGGTAATTGTACGGCTTTGTGGCGATAGTCTGCATTCACCACGGATATTTTTCAAAATCCATGCCAGCCTTGTATCGGTTGATCCGAATTTTTTCGCGCGCAATATCCAGGCAATGCTTTGGCAAGTGATTTGGCAGTTGAATATCTATGTCGCGAGTTTGAGCGGCAATTCGTGCACATTTATCATCCAGACTATGATTGAAATAGCTCCGCTGGGGTATATGACCGGTGGAGCGGATTATCCGAGCATCATAACAACTGTAGGGGAGCTTGGCGCTTTTAACTTGCAGCTTGCAAGCCGCATCCTCTGTTGCGAGCTCATCTAAAATTGCGAGGTGGCGATGTAGCTCGTCTGCCGTTTGTGCCGATACCATCGCCGCAATTTCAAGCGAATCAATCGATTCGCCGTATGAGCGGTGACAGGTCACGCCGGTAATAATTAGCCCTACGAGTAGAATAATTTTTTTCATCCGTTTAGTCCTTTGAGAAGTTCGCCGACAATTGGCCCAAGCAGCAAAAGTAAAAATGCGGGGAATTGTATAAGCATAAGGGGAATCATCGTTCGCATCGGCAGTCCCCCGACAAATTTTTCGATATCCGCATGACAGGCCTTGAGGAGCTCGGCCTCAAGCTCTTTGAGTGGGCTGAGAATAGGCTCGCCTTTGAGGCCGGCCTCAACCAATTCAAGAAATGCTTTGCGGTAAATGCGTTCGTTTGTGCTCGCGGGGAGTTGCGGCTGTTCTCCGCGCTCGAATGCCGTCAATATTATAGCGAGATCGCTCGACATTTCGTTTTTCCCTCGCCCATGGAAGGTTTTTATAGTTCGCATAACAGACTGACCCCCTTCAAGGCCGAGTCTCAGGCGCACGCACAAATCGAGCGGCGGGGCTAGACACTCCATTTTATTTTTCTCCCTTGCCGCAAAGTTGCAAATACTCCCAGGGTAAATAAAAGAATCGACAGCATAATCATTCGTTCGTGCTCGGCGTAACCAAAACGCCAAATCACAAATGTAACAAGCGCCAAATACAGCGCTGTCAGTACGTAAGCCTGGGCGCGAAGTTGTTGAAGCGCTTGACCCGTTTTGCGACGAAATTCTTCGTGAATTTCGAGACCTTGGCGAAAATTCACGAGCCGTTGAACGGTGAGATGAGGTTCGGCTTCGCAAAGGCACAATGTTTCGTAGAGATCGCGCAGAAGAGGATCTATTGAAGAGGGCAATCTCGATCCTTTTACTTCTGTCACGAGACGATCGTGGAGTTGCCGCAACCGAGTTCCGATGTAGAAGTCGGCGCGCTCGCTCGTTAATAAAAGCGCGCGGCGAATGCTAATGCCGAGTCGAACATGTAAAATAAGAGAGCTGAGAATCCAGATTCGTTGAGACAAAAAGTGACCCCGTCGTCGACGTCTGATTGCAAAAGGCAAAATGCTTGCGCAGACAATTGGTATGGACCAACAGACAGTGAATGCGAGCAGTGAAATTGCGGGTACGAGCATGAGAAGGGTCTCGGCGAGAGCAAAAGCAGCGACAATTTTTGTCATCGCGGCGGGAGAAGTGAGCGAATTATTCCGAATTTGTCGTAAAATTCGGACCAAAATAAAAGTTCCGAGCAACATTTCGGCAAAAATCATCGCATGTCGCATCTTAACTCCATTGATCTTGTGAGCGCGCTCGCCGTTTGATCACGTGAAAGATAAGTTTGCAAAATCCATGCGCGACAAAAAAAAGATTTGACGAAAAAAAATTTGCGTATCTATATTTAAGTTAAGAAAGTGAGGGGTTTCACATGGCAAGAAAAAAGAAAAAAGCCACGAAGAAAAAAGCGACGAAAAAAACAACTCGTAAAACGACGCGTAAAAAGAAGTAGCGATTTGTTTTCCGAATCGTAACTCAACGACCCCCTCGGCTTTTGCCTGGGGGTTTTTTGTTTCTAAAGACGCGGTCTTAAAATTTGACCGCGCAACGCGCTCATGGTTGCCGCCGCCACCGAAACAGTTAGAATGAAAAAACAAGTCAAAACGGAAAGGCACGGTTATCATGGCTCACAAAAGAAAAAAAATCAGTGTAATCGGGGCGGGTTTTGTTGGCTCGACATGCGCGCATTGGGCGGCGGCAAAGGCGCTCGGCGACGTCGTCCTTCTTGATGTGAATGAGGGTGTAGCGAAAGGTAAAGCGCTTGATCTTTACGAGGCTTCACCAGTTGAGCAATTCGATTCTCATGTTGTCGGCACAAACAATTACAGCGACATTGCCGATTCGGATGTCGTGATCATCACGGCGGGGCTGCCGCGAAAACCTGGAATGAGCCGCGACGATCTTCTTGCGACAAATGCGAAAATTATGAAAGAAGTTTGTGTCGGAGTAAAACAGCATGCTCCCAACGCTTTTGTGATTGTTGTTAGTAACCCGCTCGACGCCATGGCTTTTGTGGCAAAACAAGTTTTGGGTTTTCCGCGCGAGCGAGTTATCGGTATGGCGGGCGTGCTGGATACGGCGCGCTTTCGCTCGTTTGTTGCCGAGGCGGCGAACGTGAGCGTGAAAGACGTGCATGCTTTCGTGCTCGGTGGCCATGGCGACACAATGGTGCCGATGCCGAGGCACTGTTCGATTGGCGGAGCGCCGTTAATGGAAGTCCTCGACAAAGGCACGGTCGATAAAATTGTTGAACGCACGCGAAATGGTGGCGCGGAGATCGTTGGTCTTTTAAAAACGGGTTCGGCCTACTATGCTCCAGCAGCCAGCGCGGTTCAAATGGCAGAAGCCATTTTGTTTGATCAAAAGCGCGTTCTACCTTGCGCGGCATATTTACAGGGCGAATATGGCGCAAAAGATCTGTTTATCGGTGTTCTTTGCCGGCTCGGCGGTAACGGCATGGAAAAAGTTATCGAACTTAAGCTCAATGACGAAGAAAAGGCCGGACTTAACAAATCAATTCATGCTGTTCAAGAGCTGGTTATGGCACTCAAGAAGCTTGAGTTTTAAGGAGTAGGCGTGAACATTCACGAATATCAGGCCAAAGAAGTTTTACGGAAGTATGGCGTACCGACTCTCAAGAGCGCGGTAATTGATAATGCCGACCAGGCGACAAACGTCGCTCAGAAGCTCGGCGGTTCTGTTTGGGTCGTAAAAGCGCAAATTCACGCCGGTGGACGGGGCAAAGGCGGCGGCGTTAAGCTAGCCAAAACAATCGACGAAGTCCGCGAGCATGCCAAGAAAATAATTGGCATGAATTTGGTTACCCACCAAACGGGATCAGAGGGCAAAAAGGTTCTGAAGGCACTTGTTGAGCAAGGCTGCAATATTCAAAAAGAATATTACGTCGCCGCACTCGTCGACCGGCACTACGGCCGCGTGACGATGATGGCAAGCTCCGAGGGCGGAATGGAAATTGAGGAGGTTGCTGAAAAGACTCCAGAAAAAATTCATCGCGTAGTTGTCGATCCGGCGGCTGGTCTCCAGCCGTTCCAAGCCCGACAGCTTGCGTTTAAAATTGGCATCCCGGCGACAGCGGTGAACAAAGCCGTCAAAGCATTTGTCGGCCTATATCAAGCATTCGTCTCATCGGATTGCAGTTTGGCCGAGATCAACCCGCTCGTATTGACGAAAGAGGGCGACATTGTTGCGCTCGATGCAAAAATGAATCTCGATGACAACGCGCTATTCCGTCATCCCGATTTGCAAGAGTATCGGGATCTCTCCGAAGAAAACCCAACGGAGACCGAGGCAAAAAAACATGAACTATCCTATATTAAGTTGGATGGTCATATCGGTTGCATGGTGAACGGAGCCGGTCTTGCCATGGCGACAATGGATATCATCAAACTTCACGGCGAAACTCCCGCTAACTTTTTGGACGTTGGCGGCGGAGCGGATAAGGCGCGTGTGACGGCGGCCTTTAAAATTATTCTAAAAGACCCGAACGTGAAGGGGATTTTGGTTAATATTTTTGGTGGGATTATGAAGTGCGATGTCATAGCCGAAGGGATCATCGCCGCGACCAAAGAAATTGGACTTAAACATCCTCTTGTTGTGCGACTGCAAGGCACGAATGTGGAGCTGGGTAAAAAGATATTGAAAGAAAGCGGGCTCAATATCACTCCGGCTGATGATTTAACCGATGCCGCAAAAAAAATTGTCGCCGCTGTTCGAGCTGTGAGGTAACGATGTCGATTTTAGTAAATAAAAACACAAAAGTACTTTGCCAAGGCTTCACCGGTCAGAACGGAACTTTTCATTCAGAGCAAGCCATCAAGTACGGTACAAAAATGGTCGGTGGCGTGACGCCGGGCAAAGGTGGACAAACGCACCTGGGGCTACCGGTGTTTAACACAGTTGAAGAGTGCGTAAGCGCTACGGGGGCGACCGCTTCGGTAATATATGTGCCGCCGCCATTTGCGGCAGATTCTATAATGGAGGCCGTCGATGCGGGTATCGAACTCATCGTTTGCATCACTGAAGGGATTCCCGTCCTTGATATGGTGCAAGTGAAGCGCTACATGCAAGGGACAAAGTCGCGGCTTATTGGCCCGAACTGCCCGGGCGTGATTACGCCCGGTGAGTGCAAAATCGGCATTATGCCAGGCCACATCCACAAGCCGGGGCGAATCGGTGTTATCTCGCGTTCGGGTACGCTGACATACGAGGCGGTTTGGCAGCTCTCAAATCTGGGTCTTGGTCAGTCCACTTGTGTGGGAATCGGCGGTGATCCCGTGAACGGAACAAATTTTATTGATGTACTCGAAATGTTCAACCATGATTCCGGGACCGATGCCGTCATCATGATCGGTGAAATTGGGGGCACGGCTGAAGAAGAAGCGGCTGACTACATCAAGCGTGAATTTAAAAAACCGGTCGCGGCATTTATTGCGGGCACAACAGCTCCCCCGGGTAAAAGAATGGGACACGCGGGGGCCATCATCAGTGGCGGTAAGGGCACGGCTGCCGCCAAATTTGCGGCGCTAGAGTCGGCAGGCTGTCGGATTGCCAAAAGCCCGGCTTCACTTGGCGTCACCTTAAAAGAAGCGCTAGCCGTGTAGACCAGCAAACTAGTTATTTTTTCTTGGGCGTGGATTTAAAAGCCATACGTGAAGGCGCAAAGCGCGCTTTGACAGATCGAAAAAATGTCGAGGGTTTGGCGACAAAGTTTGTGGCAAGCTTTGAGCGTGGTGAGGCGGTCACGGCTTTTTGGAGTTACGTTGACGAATTGCATTCATTTTTGCCGTGGTTGCAACAGTTATGGGCCGAGTCTTTGGGTAAATCCAAGCAGCGAAACGGCAAGCGTTGCGCGGTTGTGACGAGCGTGCCGACGATTTATGAGGGCACATGCGATCAACACTCGGTTTTGCAGCAATTGATGGAGGGGCTCACTCCCGCGGCAGTGGTTTTCTTTCGCGAAAAAATGAAAAGATCGGCGGGGCCGCAGTTAACGGGCAACACAATCGGCGGCTATTCGTATTTAAATTCATTTCATTTGGGAGAAGTTTTTGACACGCAGTCGCGGTCGACGGAGCAGGCTCTTAAAGAAGCCGGGCGAACAACGATTGATATCGAATTCGAGCAGTTTTCGGCGTCTACGCTGGGGCATTTGATGATGACATTTGAGCTCGTTATTGGTGCGCTCGGTGAGCTGTTAGACATCGATGTGTTCAACCAACCGGGGGTCGAACTTGGCAAAAAAATCACCAAAGCCAAACTCCAAAAAACGGCTCAGTAGAGTGCGCCGTGTTGATCGCGCCTTGGCGATCGATTTGGGCGGCACTAAAATTCTTGTGGGAGTCGTCAATCATCGCGGTCAAATTTCAGATCTCGCGCGCGAGAGCGTGGATCTAAGCAACGGTTACAAGGGGTTAGTCCGACAGATGGTGAGACTGACCCAGCCGCTCGTCGCAAAACATAAATTGCGAAGCGGTGCGGTTGCGGCGGCGGGTCCGCTTGACCCCGTGCGGGGGTTGCTTCTAAACCCCACCAACCTCAAAGGTGGTGACAAGTTTTGGGGAGTGTCGCCCATTGTTCGCGATATTTCGCGCGCGCTTAAAATTCCAGTGCGCCTTGAGAACGATGCGGCAGCTGCGGCGTTGGCCGAATCGTGGATCGGTGAAGCTCGCCGGTATAAAAATTTGGCTATCGTCACTCTGGGGACGGGTCTTGGTTTGGGAATTATCGCCAACGGCACGCTTGTCCGCGCGGGTCAAAACCTCCACACCGAAGGCGGGCATATCACTCTCAATTATCTCGAAAAAGAATGGCAATGCGGCTGCGGCAATTACGGTTGTGCCGAGGCGTATTTGTCGGGAGCCAATTTCACGAAAAATCTTTCGCGTCTTTGGGGGCGCCACAATTTGCAGGGCCATGAGGTTGTCGCCGCGGCCCGTGCTGGTGAAGCGGATGCGCTGCGGGCCTTTGACGAATATGGCAAGAAGCTTGGGTATTTTTTGTATTCACAAGTGATGTTGTTCGCTCCAGAAGTCGTTGTTCTGAGCGGCGGATTTTCAAATGCTTATGATCTCTTTTTGAAGCGCACCGAGAGTCATCTGGGGAATCTTTTGAAAATGCATCGGGTGGGAGTGGACATGCTGCCTAAATTGAAGATCTCAAAGTTTCGCGACGAAGCGGGTCTTTTGGGCGCGGCATTTGTTGCCCTAAATGCTTAACGTTATGACAATACCGACTGGGCGCGCCACTTGCGGTTGAACAATAAAATTATAAGTGTGGCGACGTAGGGAATAGCTTGAAAAAACTGTACGGGGAGTGGGCTGCTCAATCCTTGCAAATAAATCTCGAGCGCTTCGAAAAAACCAAATAGCACTGCCATAAGAAAAGTTTGCGTCCACCGCCAACGTGCGAAAATCAGTGCGGCGAGCGCTATGAAACCTCGTCCCGCGCTCATCATAGGCGAGTAACTCGAGGCTAAATATGTACTCAGAAGAAATCCGCCGCTGCCGGCAATCGCTCCACATAGCATAAGGCATACTAAGCGCACTTGGGCAAGCGAGTATCCGGCTGACGCAATGGCGACGGGCTTTTCGCCCGCGAACCGTACGAGAACGCCAAAGCCGGTTTGGTTGAAAATAAAAAGCCCGCCGAAAAAAACAATGCCGAGCCATATGTACGGAAAGACAACCCAATGCAGCTGTGGTGGCAAAAATGGCGTCGAGCCGGTTGAGCCAAAAAGAAGTTTGGTGACGTAGGGAGCTGTCCCCGCAACAAGAAGGTTAAGGACGAGCCCAACAAGAATGGCGTCGAGCTTAAGTTTTTCTGAAAACATGAAAAAAAATGCGCCGGCCAGCGCGCCAACAACAAGCGTAACGGCAAAGGCCGGTGCGAGTGCGCCAAAAACATTTGCAAATGTCGCGCCAGATAGCGCGCCGAGAAGAAGAAAGCCCTCGAGGCCCACCTGTGGTGTGCCGCTCTTTTCGCTCCAAAAGCCGGCGAGTGCCGCGAGTGCGAGTGGGAGTGAAATACGTGCGACACTCATGCAAAAATCAAAAATCATGACGACCTCGTGGCAGATTCAGAGCGGGATAGGTCACGCTGTTTTTGTAGAACTAGAAATAGTAATATCAAAACGGCTTGAATGATTTTGACAAAATCGCGCGTGATAAAATCGGTTTCGATATCCAGACCTGGTGCGCCCTTAAGCAATATCGCGAAAAACATTGAACTCGGGATCACCGCGAGCGGATTGTTACGGGCGACAAGCGCGACGGCGATGGCGAGAAAGCCATAGTCCGCTGAAAAACCGATCTGATATTTGTGCGCGTACCCGAGAATTTGATTCCATCCTCCGAAACCGGCAAGAATCGCCGAAAGCCCAAGAGCAATCGTATAAATTTTGCCGACGGAGATCCCGGAGTTGCGCGCGACACTCACGCTTTTACCGACCGCGCGAATTTCAAAGCCCGGGCGCGTTCTTTCGAGAAAATACCACGTGGCGATGCAAGCTAAAATCGCCAGGAAGAATGTTGTATTGGCGGGTGAGCCGTCGGTGTGAAAAATCGGCGCAAAAAACCAATAGCGCCCGGCGATTACGCCGGTCTCGGGATTCTGCGACACGTGGCTTTGAAAATGATGTGAAACCATGTAATTGGCAAACGCCGCAACAATAAAATTGAGCATCATGCTTGTGATCACTTCGTGCGCATTCTTTTTGCATTTGAAATAGCTGACAATTAATCCAAACGCTAGACTTGAAACCAATCCCGCGGCGAGGATCGCGACAAACGATAAAGCGGACGGGGCAAATGACAACCCTACAATCGATGTCATCAGACACGAAAGTGACAATTGCCCCTCTGCCCCGATGGGGAAAAGCCCCGCTTGAAAGGCCAAGCAAAGTCCGGCTGCGCAAAACATGAGATGGGTCGCATAAAAGAGGGTGACCGACAGGTCGTCGGGCTCGGCGACGGAAGTTTTTAACAGAATTTCGATTACGTGCCACGGAGTTTCGTGGGCAAAAAAGCAGAGTAGCGATATCAATCCAAGTCCGATTGCAATCGAAACTGTATAACGAAAAACAGTGCGCTTCATATGTGACCACCCATGGCCGCTCCCAAACGATCGCGCGAATATGGCGGAGTAAAGTTAGCAATCACCTGACCTTTAAAAAACACAAATATGCGATCGGCAAGATTGCAAGCTTCATCCAAGTCAGATGACAGAAAAATCACACCGTGGCCCTTCGCGCGCAAATCGCGAAAAACGTCATGAATGCGCTTTTCAGCGGCAAAGTCGACTCCGCGAGTGGGGTGGGCGGCGATCAAAAGCTTCGGAGAGAGGCTGGTTTCTCGCGCAATCACCCATTTTTGTTGATTCCCTCCAGAAAATTCGCCGATTTTTAAATTTAAATTCAGTGGACGAATATCGAATGTGGATTGTGCATGGGTGAAGGTTTCAGTTTTCAGCGATTGCAATCGAAAATGAGTTCGGTGATGGGGCAAAAGACGAAAATGATCACTGAGATCAAATTCGGCGATGGCGGATTCACGCAAGCGGTCTTCTCCCACCCACCCTACCGGCAAACGGCGAACGTC
>DAIDJH010000026.1 GCA_027451425.1 Bdellovibrionales bacterium
ATCAAACCGGTGCGCTTCTTGCGACCACTTTAACCACGCATGTATTTGTTGATCGGCAGTCATTTTCAAAAGTGTCCGTGCCGGATCTGATACGTGAGCAACTCGAAGCGAACCCGATTTAGCTGAGACCAAGTTGCTTTTTGAGTTCGCCAATCAATACTTTTTTGAGATCAGACTTGGGCAACTCGCTAACAAAATAAATATTTTTTATTTTTGCGACCGGCACAACCCGTAAATTGAATTCACGAACCCAATCTTCGGCGCGCTTGTAGTCCGCCAATGTCAGGGCCAATACGATTTGATGGCCGCGCCGATTATCCAACGCAGGCAAAATTGCAAAGTCCACACACCCCGAGATTTCAAAAAACAATTGCGTCAGCTCAAGAACGTTCACCATTTCGCCCGAAACTTTGACGAAGTCGCCCGTTCGGCCACGTGGAGTGAGCCAAACGCATCCCGGATTCTTTTCACCAAAACTTAACTCCGCCAAATCTTTCATGACATACCAATCGCCCGCCCGCCATAAAACATCCACCCCTTGAGGAGTGACGTCAGCGCGAATTTGAAACAAAGACGCCGAGCGAACGGCAAGTCGATCTTCGTCCATCAGTTTCACTTCGATGTGCGACAACACGCGCAGCTCCGGAAAAGCATCGCCCTCGATCGACCGTAGCTCCGCCGTCGCGATTTGCGAACAAACTTCCGTCGCGCCAAAACTTGGCAAAACTGGAAAATCCAATTCCCGCGCCTTAAAATACAACTCCCCCGTGAGCGCCGCACCGCCCACGACAATTGCGCGCAATGAGCGTGGAGACTTTCGCCCCAGCTTCACGAGGTCGAAAATTTGCGTCGGCACAAGCGAAACAAGAGTCACGCCCGCCTCTTCAACCCAGGCGTGAAATTTTTCGGCAGTCCATCCATCCAAACTGCGGTCCACAACTCTTTGCCCACCTAAAAATGCGCGCGCCCAAATACTTAGCCCGCCAACATGAAAAGTCGGCAGGGTCAAAAGCCAAACGTCGCTGGCGTTCACTTCCAAGTGTCGATTGACGGCCTCAGCAGCGATCAGAAATCCCGTTTTTGTTAAACTGTATAAAGTGATGGAGCCGACCGCAGTTGTGCCAGATGACCCCAGCCAAATATGGCCAGGGGTTTGTGGCAAATTTGCCAGCTGAACGCGGCTCTTTAAGTCACTTGGCAGGCGTGGGTTAATTAACACATGCGACTCAGCCGTCGCCCAATCGATGGGCGAGCCGAGAACACGCCCTAACTTAACTCGATCCACTTTTGATTCTCGAGGAGTTTATCAAAACCAAATCCCATCCCATCAGGCGGCACGATATAGGGACCATCAATTTTTATCGCATCCTGAAATGTCAAGTGTTCGTAAATTTCGCGCTGTTGAAACCCACAGGTGAGAAGGCGCGCACCCAATTTCGGTGCTACCTGGAGTGCCGAATAGAAAGCTGCCATCTGCCCCAATGGAAAATCAAGATAATGCGTGAAAACATACTTTTTTGTTTGATTTTGCGGGGACTGAATAATGGCCGACTCGTTTTCAACAGCCGGCTTCACAATCAAAACAGCCGCGCCTTCGGCGGCAACCTTAACCGCAAGTGGGGCAAAATCCAAAGCAAGTGGAATATTCCAACGATTCGATACTTCACTCCACTCGCGATTGTCATAAGCGAAGGGATCTTCGAAAAACTCAACACGGGGGCGCAACCAACTTTGATGTTTTTCAAACCAATGGAGAAAGCGGTCGCGGTTGAAGCTCATGTTGAAATCAAGCCGAATTCGCAATTGATCGCTCGCACGAGCGCAAAACTGATCAAGCCGCTCTGTTTCAGCCGAAATATCCCACCCCATTTTCACTTTAATTTCGGTATAGCCGGCCGCCTCCAGCTCGCTTACGCGGGTCAGATCGAACCGCAAAATATCGGAGATCAAAAAGTGATTTTTAATTTTCGGCACCACGGGTAAATCAAATAAATTTTTCTCTCCCGCACGCGCATCAGCGTCAATTCGCGCAAAATAAAATGATCTCTCACCTAACGGGCTTGGCTTCAATTGAAGCAATTGCTTGAGCTCGCGTTCAAGGGGGCGGTCGCCCATTTCGGCAAATGGGCACAGATCACTAAACCCAACCTTGCCGTCATCAAACCGTATGCGTAGAATCGCGCCTTTTCGAAACTTTGTTTTGGCGCGACTGTTGACCGGACCCTTAGGTACGAGTTGATAAGACGAATACCAAATTTTCATTTCGCTATTAATATTAGCGAAAGAATGAGCCCATAGCCAGCGTGTAGAGCTGCGGCATGAGCCAAATAACGGTTGTACGCTTCGGACGGCTCTGTCGTGAAGACTTCGTGAACGATTTTATAAGCTAGAGGCAAAAGCAAAATCGGCGCTAGCGACAAAAGCCCTGGTTTTTCGCCAAACCAATAGATTTGAAGCAGAAACGGCACAAACGTCAGAAACAAAATCTCAAAACGAGAAAATTGTATGCCCCAGCGAACGGCAATCGTTTTTTTCTCGGCTTTTGCATCCTGATGGACGTCGCGTAAATTATTAATGGCAATGAGCACCGTAGATAGAAATCCAATTTGAGCCCCTAATACGAATGGCGCAAGACTGTAAATACCGGTTTGAAGATAAAATACTCCGCCCACGGCGACGATACCAAAAAATAAAATCACGAATAAATCGCCAAGCCCGAGGTAAGCTAAGGGAAATGGCCCACCCGTATAACTATACGCCAAAAGCAGCGATACAAGACCAATCATTAAAATGAATGGCCCGCCATGTATGACGAGAGGTGCTCCCGCAAAAATAGCAATCGCCAGCATGACCCCCGCCGCTCGGCGAACTGCTTTGCGTGAAACGAGCTGACTTTGTGTCACCCGACGTGGCCCGATCCGCTCGTGGGTATCGGCACCTTTATCGAAATCGACGTAGTCGTTAATGAGATTGGTTGCAATTTGAATCGAAAGCGCACCGATCAAAGCAAATATGAAAATCCAAATTGAAATAGGTGCCAGAGAAGAAGCAAGAGCTGTGCCCGCAACGACAGGCACAACAGCAGCGGTCAACGTTTTGGGTCGAATGGCTTGAAACCAGACCATATACGGTCGAAGACAAGCCCTAAGGGAGTCGCGGGAATTTTCGATAGTCGGGTTTGCGTTTTTCGACGAATGCATTTTTGCCCTCTTTGGCTTCTTCCGAGAGATAATACAGCAAAGTGGCGTTACCGGCAAAATCAAGAAGCCCCATTTGCCCGTCGCAGTCCGCATTCATTGCCGACTTTAAACAACGAAGTGCCATGGGCGAAAGCGTGAGCATTTCTCGACACCATTTTAATGTCTCAGACTCAAGATTCTCATAGGGCACAACCGTATTCACAAGTCCCATTTCAAGCGCCTCTTTGGCGCCGTATTGCCGGCACAAAAACCAGATTTCGCGCGCTTTCTTTTGCCCAACAATCCGCGCCAAATAGCTCGAGCCAAGACCGCCGTCAAAACTCCCCACGCGCGGCCCTGTTTGGCCAAAGCGGGCGTTGTCAGCCGCGATCGTCAAATCACAGACGACATGAAGCACATGCCCGCCGCCTATAGCGTAGCCTGCAACCATGGCGACAACGGGCTTGGGCAAATATCGAATCATCTTTTGCAAATCAAGGACGTTCAATCGGGGCACTCCATCATCGCCAACATAACCGCCGTGACCACGCACCTTCTGATCCCCGCCTGAGCAAAATGCGTCCCGACCTTCACCGGTCAGAATAACCGCGCCTATGCCCGATTCATCACGGCATATGGCAAACGCGTCTTTCATTTCTTCGACAGTCAGCGGGCGAAATGCGTTTCGCACTTCTGGCCGATTGATGGTGATTTTAGCGATCCCATCCTCGGTTCGTTCAAATTTAATGTCAGTGTATTTTTTAATTGGAGCCCATATCTCGTTCATATGTGCAGTAACTACACCAAGTCGAGTTTCTGAACAAGAAGTCTTGCAACTTCAGCGGGGTTATCAAAAATCAATCGGTGGCCCGCCGACTTGACGACGTTGACGTCCTCGATGAAACCCGCATTTTTAAGATCTTGAAATAAGCTCAAATATTTATGGTCATTCTCACCGGCAAACCAATGTAATTTCGGCTTTAGAGGAACAAGCTGGTCCGGGGCAAAATCGTGATCGGCAAGCGACCAATTCACGAGCGCCGCCGCGAGACCGCTGCGACTCAGCTCACCGTCGCGACGAACCGGTTTTTGAGTATCAACGAAAACGGGCTGATCATTCCAAAGCTTAACAACATCCCGCCACGGCAAATTCAAAAATTTCTCAGCCCATGCAGCGTCTGATTTTTTTCGCGCCACCTTATCTTGCTCCGAGCGCAGGCCTGGATGCGCCGAGAGCAGCGCAACCTCATCCCATAGGCCGGGCTTATCATAAGCCGCTTGCAAGGCCAGTCGCCCACCGAGTGAATAGCCAATTAGAATGTTACGTTCAACGTGCCTGTTTTTTTGCAAATGGTTAAATCGTTTGGCCCAATCTACCGACGATTTTTCCCGTGAATTGGGCAACTTTGAGAACAAATCCACGGTTTGAAATTCGACGTTAGGAACCAACTGATTCAGGCTATCCTTGATGGCATCCCAGTCCTGCGGACGCCCAAGAAATCCATGTATTGCAACAATTCGCGTGGTTGTCATAGCGCTCCCCACTCCCGCCAAAATTCATTGCTCTGATCGTTATCGGGGAGCAACTCGATGACGGCTTGCCGTTTAAGTTTCGCAAGCGCCGTCGCCCAATTCTCACGCATCGTGCCCGCATTCAGTTGTAAATAGTCAAAACCGAACATTTGGGCCCAATTATTAAAAGAAAAATTATGCGTATTGAGAAACTTTTCTCCTGAAAAAAGTCGAGAGAAAATTTGCCCCCCACGATTGTTGATTACGACTAACCGAATTTTCATGTCGCCGACATTCGCCAACGCATTCAGATCATAAAGGGCGCTCAAATCACCGAGGAGAAGCCAATTCTCCTCTTGATTCGATATCGCCGCCGCTCCCAAAAATGTGTTGATAAGACCGTCGATACCGTTTGCCCCGCGATTGGCGAAAACGTTCATGTGCGGAGCGGTCCACGACGCGGCCAAATCCCACTCTCGAATAGGCAAACTGTTACCTAAAAAAACCATCGCCGAAGAGGGGATGATCTCACTGAGTTTTCGCACAAATGAAACCTCTGAACCATTGAACCGATCTAATAAGTTTTCTAGCACCGCCGACGCGCGCGCGTCTTCAGTCAACGCCGCTGAACCCCGGTCGCGAGTAGCCGCTTCCGCAACAATTCCGCCATAGCCGGAAAAGAAATCGCTATAGGATATGGGTTTAGTTTGATCGCGGCTGAGCCCCGAAAACGGCAAATCGTGAACGGACAATGCCGGTATTTGTCGCAATTGCAACTCAAGGTCACGCCATAACCGAAGCGTGGGCACGGAGCCAATCCTCAATACCCCGTCAAAATATTTTTGAAATTCGCTCGCATTGAGAGCCGCCGCACCCGAACGCAACCGCCAATTGCCGATCCTTTGATATTCACGTAAACCAGACGGAGCTTCGGCATAAACAGGCGCCTTCAACTCTGCTAGAAATTCCGCGACGCTCCCGCGCTTTTGTGGCGACAGCCCCCCCACGATGACAAGAGGGCGCTTCACCGCTTTAAAAAAATCGACCACCCGCCAACCCGATTCCGGCCGGCTGTTCGGGGTTTCAGTCACTGGTTGATCAAATTTACCGCTCAAATTTAAAATTGGCTCAATTAGTTCATCGATGAGCGGCTCTGCAAAGCAAACATTAATATGGGTCACGCCTTGTCTAGAAATTTGCACCGTTGGAGCAATGCTTTCGATGTCATAAAACTGGCTCGCGTAATAAGAAAAAATCCCGCATTGCTCAACCGCTTGCGGAGCGCCTGACCCCCGAAAGGCGCGTGGTCGATCGGCCGTCAAAAACACAAGCGGCAGGCCCGAATAGTGCGCCTCAATCGCGGCAGGTAAAAGTTCGGCAACCGCCGTGCCAGACGTTGTGATAACCGCCGCCGGCTCCGTCGATTGCTTAACCATCCCGAGTGCAAAAAACCCCGCCGCCCGCTCGTCAAAAAAACTTTTCACCCATAATTCCGGGCGCACAGCCGACATTCGATCAAGCACTTCTATTAAAGGAGCGTTGCGCGCACCCGCGCAAACACAGAAACGTCGCACCCCTTGATCGACCAAGCTCTCAATCAGTTGAACTGCAATCCGCACATTTGACACTACAACAGCCCTTCATATTCCTAGTATGGCACGCACTGACCGACGCTTCACTTCAAGTTCCTGCCACTCGTTTTCGAGGCGGCTCTGTTCCACAACGCCGCAGCCGGCACCAAGCAAAAGCTGGTCCTCAACCCACTGAATATTTCGAATGGCGACCAAAACGACCGATTTGCCCGTCGGATTTAAAAAGCCAAATGGTGCGCCAAACCTAAATCGGCTTTGCGAGCCATCATACTTTTTCAAAAATCGCCAGTCCGCCTCATTGGGTGAAACGCCCAGAGCCGCGGTTGGGTGCAAAAGCATACACATTTCAGAAAAGAGATTTTCGGCGGCAGGAGCTTTGACAAATTCAACGCTAATATCGGTTCGCAAGTGCGAAATGACTCCAAGATCCCAAACGTAAGTCGGTGAGACATGAAGGTCGCCTGCCGCGCCCAGTTTTTCTTTCAACCCCTTGATGACGAGATCGTGCTCAAACATTTCTTTCGGATCGTTGACAAGCGAGGAGCGTGCTTCAAGCGCCGATGCACGCGTGCCGGCGAGGGCCATTGTTTCAAGAACGCCCTCGCGCTTATCGTAACTAAAAAGAATTTCAGGCGTCGCACCCAAAATGCCCTCGTCGGGCGTCCAAAACCCGTAGGGGGTTGGTTTTTTTGCCTCACGAAGAACATTGGCGATCATTTTGGCGCGCATGGCGGCGGTTAAAGTCCCTGTCGCACGAGAAAAAATGACGGGAACAGCCTTTCGAATTTCATTTTGCGCAATCGCCTGTTGTACCATTTCAAATTTTACTTGGAATTCTGACAATTCAGGATCGCGCCAGTGGAGGTCAAGATGGGGCTGATTGGCAAGGTCTGAAAGTTGCTCATACAAATGGGCGCGTTTAGCTACGACCATTTCTGTAAAGGTGACCCAAGGGTTTTTTTCTTCAAGAAAAAAGTCAGGGACGTAAAACTCACCGGGCTGGCCGCTGGGTTTGGCCGACCGCTGTGGCCGACCCCAGGCTACCAAACAGTTATC
This sequence comes from Bdellovibrionales bacterium, assembly GCA_027451425.1. Taxonomy (GTDB): domain Bacteria; phylum Bdellovibrionota; class Bdellovibrionia; order Bdellovibrionales; family UBA1609; genus RBG-16-40-8. The sequence goes on from DAIDJH010000026.1 coordinate 7,340, forward strand.
AAGCCCCATCCCCATCAGTGCTCCGGATCTTAAAAACTCCTTCACTTCTGATAGCGTCAGGTCTCTAGTTATCATGTTGCCCCTCATCATAAACTGAACTATGAATAGCTCAAATCATGAGTTTAAACTTCGAAAAAACAAAACCCGTTCGTGTCGGCTCCATTGAAATAGGTGGACCTGCCTTTGTCATGATCGCCGGGCCGTGCTCCATTGAATCGCTCGAACAATTCTCTCAAACCGCCGAAGCTGTTAAAAAATCTGGCGCCGTAATGCTGCGTGGCGGAATGTTCAAACTTCGCACAAACCCGCAGAGTTTTCAAGGCATGGGCAGCGACGCCTTTTCTATTGCCCGCGAGGTAAAAGCCCGCACCGGGATGCAATTCGTCTCCGAAATCACCGACCCACGCCAGGTGGGCGATTTTATGGATGTTGTCGATATGTTCCAAGTTGGATCGCGAAACATGCATAACTATTCGCTCCTCAAGGAACTTGGCCAAGTACAAACCCCAGTACTGTTAAAACGTGGGTTTTCAGGCCTGATCAGTGAGTGGCTCTATTCCGCCGAATACATTGTTAAACACGGCAACCCCAATGTTGTACTGTGCGAACGCGGTATTCGCACCTTTGAGACCGCGACGCGAAATACATTTGATCTCAACGCGATAGCTTACGTAAAACAACACTCGCATCTCCCGGTGATTGCCGACCCCTCGCACGCCACAGGAGCTACGTCTCTTGTTACCCCCATGTCTTTGGCAGCTGCGGCGGCTGGAGCGGATGGACTGATCATCGAGGTTCACCCAGATCCATCCGTGGCGCTTTCAGATGGATTTCAGGCGCTCACCCCCGATATGTTTCAATCATTGATGGCGCGGCTTGAGCGCATTTTGACGGCACTCGATCGCCCTCTTGCTCAAGCTGCCCAAAAGCCGACATGTTAATTCGAAGTGGCCCTGCGGCAAGCGAAGTTCAAGATTTATTTTCGTCGATCGCCGGCACTTACGACCTTGCCAATGATCTCATCACATTTGGAATTGCTCGGCGCTGGCGGCGCTCGCTTGTGGCTTGGGCATTAAAGGATCTTGAACCTACTGCACGCGCAGTCGAGCCTCGAAGAATATTGGACTGCGCGACTGGGACTGGTGACTTAGTTTTCGAATTCGCCAGCGCACTTTTTCGTCAACGCCACCCGGCTGAAATTGTAGGCTGCGACTTTTGCGCCCCGATGCTCAAAATTGCCGAAGATAAAATTCGTCGGCGCTGGCCCACCGACGCGAATCGCCGTATTCCTAAAATAAAATTTGAATGGGCGGATGCGATGAATCTTCCCTACGAAGCGGGTCGATTTGATGTTTCATCCATTGCCTATGGAATTCGTAATGTTCGCGATGTTGCCCTGGCATTGTCTGAAATGGCGCGCATCACGCGGCCTGGCGGCCACGTGATGATTCTTGAAACCGGAGTTGTCGAAAATCGTGTCTTAAGATATTTCGTAGAACTTCACTTTCAAAGAATTGTACCCGCGCTAGGCGGCTTGGTTTCTGGTCGCAAGTCCGCTTATGAATATTTGCAAAAAACTTCGCGTGCCTTCCCCTCGGGAGAACAATTTTGTGACGTGCTGCGGGCCACTGGTCATTTTACTTCGGTTGAATATCGCGCTCTCATGGGGGGCGCGAGCTTTCTCTACCGCGCGCGGGTCCGCTAAAAACTTCGTCTATCGCCCCAGCCAACGCTCAATTCAGCTTATGCCCGGCGCCTTTTTTAAAACGTAATTGAATATATGCGACTAACTGCTGATCACGCGACACTAGCTCAAGACGCTGCAAAACAGTATATGCCTCTGGACAAAACTCCGAAAATTGAAAAAGGAGATCGATCGCCAGTCTCGACTGGTCAGCCCCATCGCCCACGACATTTTTTTGAGCAATTTGCGTGAGCAGATTCAACACGCCGACGGTCGGCACCTCGTAGTTGATTTCAAATTCCGCCTGGCTCACCCAGTCTTTAGGGATTTTCAATAGCGATCTCTCACGGACCGGGGCATCTTTAATAGGAGATTCCTTAGACAAAGCCGCTGCACAATCTTTTGATTTAGTCATTTGTTGAGCCATCGAAATTGAAGAAATGGCCGTCAGAGAAATTCCGGCGCCGACAACCGCTACGCCCTTCACAACGTTTATTAGGTTTCGATGATTAATCATTGCCACGATTATAAATGCCACATTTATTTTAAAAAAATGGTTTTCGCGTTTTTGAAATTTTTTATCAACCGTTCAAAAACTCGATAGTGTGTTCTGACCAAATTTTTGACAGTTGTGAATTGATTTCCGGATTATACGCTCCAAAAACAGATGTTGCGGTCAATTGCCCGCCAGAAAGAGAGAACTGAGGCTAACGCGAAACTTCATCAAGTCTGCGCCACAAAATATGATCGGCTAAAACTAGATAAGCCATCGCTTCAAGAACCGGCAGGGCGCGAAGCAAAATACATGGGTCGTGTCGCCCCCGTTTTGCCACATCCAAAATCGAAGACGTTGGCTTAAACGCCACGCGAAGCTGAATCACTTCTCCTGTTGAAATACCACCGCGAACCCCGCCATAAACAGATTCATTGTGGCCCACATGAACCTGAAGTCCGCGTTGTTCCGCAAGCGTAAATCCGCCACCAAGTTCGACCCCCGTTACCGCACCAATCGACATCATTGCCGCGGTTAAATCGGCCTTCAGTTTGTGAAACACCGGCTGCCCCAAACCACGAGGCGGACGTGCAATCCGCACCTCCGCAATCCCACCAACGCTGTCACCATTTTCACGAAGTTTTGCGAGCATCAATTCCACTTTTTGCCAATTAGGATCACTGATCCCTTCTTCGCCCAATTGCATTTCGCCAACTTTTCTTGGGATGGCGCGCACTGAAAGTTCTGGCGCCAGTTCTCGTAACATCATTTCGGCGAACGCTCCGCCAATGACTCGCGCGAGAGTTTCTCGCCCCGAAGATCGACCGCCACCTCGATGATCGACATGCGTGAATTTATCGCGCCAGACATCATCGGCGTGACCACGGCGCGCTTCGTTTTTAATTTTGTCGTAGTCTTGCGAACGCGCGTCTTGATTTCGCACCATAACCGCAATCGGAGTGCCCAGGGTCTTACCGTCAAAAACTCCGCTCAAAATTTCTGGTTCATCTGCTTCGTTGCGCGCAGATGTAACCGGGCCGTGCCCTGGGCGACGTCGCGCCAAAGCTTGCTCGAGAATTTTTGCATCGAAGGTAACTCCGGCGGGGCACCCTTCAATTATCACTCCCATCGCCCGGCCGTGACTTTCGCCAAAGCTTGTAATTTGAAAAACTTCACCGAAACTGTTCGCGCTCATGAGGTTTGTTCCTTTTGGAACGTATTGTCTCTTGAAAACTCGCCAGCCCAAAATTCCCGCTGAGATTCAGCTTGGGCCAAAAATAAATTCATCCCGGAAAAATAGCGCGCCCCCACACGAAGTGCATACTCGCGCCCAGGTGAATCGTCCCCGTAATTAAGATCAAATACATATTTTGGTCGCCACTCTTCGCAAGGCCACTGACTTGTTGTCATTCGTGAACGTGGCACCGCCCAAATCAATGTTTGAATCTCGGACAAATGTGAAAGTTCGCTTGTCGTCGGCCAGTTCGTCCAAATTTCTTCGCCACTACGAGCTGAAAAAAATCGCGCCTCAGGGAGAATCGCACGAAGGACAAGCCGCATTCCGCCGCCGCCCCAAACCGCCGCCTCACCCGTGAGCCTTAATGCATGAAATGTGCGCGCCACGCCAACCAGATCGGTGTTCGTTCCGCTCCAACCCGCGTTCGTTTTAACGATCGTATTCACTGCCCCAACTTCAGCCGCTTTTTTGTCGACGCGCTCGCAAATGCCTTTTGCGGCAATTTTTAGAGGAGCCGTAACAGCAGCCGCGCGAAGACCGAGTCGTTCAAGAATGCCAAGATTCAAAGAATTCATTTCAGTTT
>DAIDJH010000027.1 GCA_027451425.1 Bdellovibrionales bacterium
ATCATCGCCGGACTTTTGATTTTTCCCCTTGTGTTCATGGGGGCAAGCGGCATTCGTCACGTTCACGGCCCTGGATTACTATTTGCGACCGTACCGCAATTTTTGTTGAATATCGACGGCGGTTTAATTTTTGGTATTTTCTTTTTTCTTTGCCTATACCTTGCGGCGCTTGGCGCGAGCATTGCAATTCTTGAAACTGTCGTCGCCAATATTTGTGAAAACACGCGCTTGAATCGTGGCAAAGCGAGCTTTTTTGCCGTTGCGGCGGGAGTTGTGGCTGTCTTACTGCCCGCCATGTCATCGTCGGCGCTTGAGATCATCGACTTAACTGTGGTTAACGGGATTCTCCCGATCGTCGCGTTGCTTCTGTGTTTTGTCGTGAATCGCGAGGTGAGTGAAAATGCTAAGCGCGACGAATTTCTTGCTATGGCACGCGCAGATACGTCGATTCTATACTCCCATTGGAGATTCGTGATGAAATGGGTGGTGCCACCCATCATGATTGTGGCGTTGGGGCTGCAAGCGTACGCGTTTTTTCATTAAAAATTGACGCCGATTACGCCAAGATAAGTGATGATGGCGCCGTTGGGGTAAATGCCAGTACTGATCGTGCCATTATTTAAAGTAATTTGGGTATACTGATCGGGAAAGTTCACGATTTGGTACAAGCCTTGGCCCCCGATGAACATTTGCCGGCGCATAATCGGTATTTCAAATCCTGCCCCGATATCGAATGCGACCGCATTTTGACGGGTGAATTCCGATTCGCCATCGACCGTAGAATCGCGCGTGATGGGTGAAAACCCGGTGATGATATATGGGTTGAAATTGGCAAGACCTTTCTTCACGTCGTCCATATTGAAATAATATTTCAAATCAAGACCGATTTCGTTGAATGTCACGTTCCCCGTAGCGGAGCCGCCGCCACCGTTGACTGTGATCGCGTGTGAACTTGATATGTACGAAAATTGTAAAGCAAAATGCAAATCGAAAAAGTAAGAGAAATAGCCGCCATAGGTGATGCTATCGCTGTATAATTTATGAAAGCCACCCGTGAACGTTTGGCCGCCCACCAACAATGCCGCAGACATCAAGCGACCGTTTTCGAAGAAATTGATATCGGCTTCTTCATCGCCGCTTGTATCGTATTCGTTGTAGTCGATGAAAGGGTCGTAGGCGTCGTTGTCTCCGGTGTCTGAAGCGCTATCGTCACCTTGGCCGGCGTTTTGATCGGTGCTCTGAGCGGCTGGATTATTTAACGTGGCGTTTTGTTGATCGTCTCCGGTGTCGTCAGCAAGGGCGCGTCTCGAAATGAGACTCAGCGCGCCGCTTAAGAACATCAGTGAGGCGAGAAGATAAATACGGAATGAACACTGTTTCAAAATCCCCCCAAGCTTGTATCTAACATTCTAATACAAAAATGACGCCAATAGAGAACCGTTTATTCGGCAATTCAGTGCATTTGGAGCTCATCATTTCCTTACATTTATGAGAAGAAACGCCCAATATTTAGTCAATTGTTGAAACAGTTGCCGTTTGCCAACCAGACCCTAGTCAAGTAAGTTTGGATGTGCCCTGCCTATGCAAAGGTGAGACGCATGCCCATAACATATCAAAAAGCCGGAGTGGATGTCGCGGCTGGCGACCGTCTGGTGGAGTGGCTCCAAGAGAGTAAGACAGGTAGCGCTGCTCACGCGAACTCCGTGGTGTCGGGCATTGGCGGATTTGCCGCTTTGTTTCGCGCGCAGTTTAAGCATATGAAATCGCCAGTACTCGTCAGCTCGACTGATGGAGTGGGGACAAAGGTAAAGCTTGCGGCGGATCTCAAGTGCTACGATGGCATCGGCCAGGATCTCGTCGCCATGTGCGTGAATGATCTCGCGTGCGTGGGTGCCGAACCGCTTTTTTTTCTCGACTACTACGCTTGTGGCAAACTTGATTTGAAACCGGCAAAACGTTTTCTTGCTGGAGTGCGTGCGGCCTGTGATCGCGTGGGCTGTGTGCTGATCGGCGGCGAAACGGCCGAAATGCCCGGCGTTTACAAAAAATCGGATTTTGACTGCGCGGGTTTTGTTGTGGGCGTGGTTGACGAAGCGGACATCTTGGGTGCGCACCGAGTGCGAGCCGGAGATCGCTTAATCGGCATCGCCAGCTCAGGGTTTCACAGCAACGGATATTCGCTGTTACGAAAACTCTTCGCGCGCGATCTCAAGAAGTGGGCGAAGGTCCTACTGCGACCGACCCATTTGTATTCTCCGCTCATCGCCGACATCAAGTCGCGGCCGAATTTATATGCGAGTTTGCACGCTGTTGCGCATGTCACGGGCGGCGGATTCGACAATTTGCTTCGCGTTTTACCGGTGGGAGTGGCGTTGGAGTTGAACCCGTGGCCGGTTCCTGCAGAGTTTTTGGAAGCGAAAAAACGTTCTAAGATGAAATGGCCCGAGTTTTTACGCGTTCTCAATTGTGGCATCGGACTCGTACTGATCGTGAACGGGACAGATTTCGATCGCCTGCGCGCGCGCGTTGAAGCAAACGGATTGCGAGCGTTTGATCTCGGTGCCGTAGTGCCGGGGGCAAGGCGTGAGTGGCATCTGAGCTCCAGGCTGGGTGAGGTTGTGAAATGAGTGCGAATGACATTGTGATCGTTTCGACGTTTGGCCGAGGCCATTGGGTCGCGGCCGAACTCGTGGGGCACGGCGTATCCGTTTCACTCGTGGATGTTTCGGATCAACTTGGCCATTGGTCACCTGAAGATATTGAAGGACCGTTTGGATATTTTCATGCAGCCAACTTTACACTTTCGCAAAAAGCAAGGCTTGACGAAGAAGATTATGCGGAGCTTGTCGACGATGGATTTGTGCTGTGGTTAAAAAGTGGCCCAATTGACATGCGTGGCCCACATTCTACCTATTTGCTGAAAAAAGCGGGAATTCCAACTGAGCAAGTCGATTACATCAGCGGTTACGACGGAATGACGAAACGGCGTGGGGAGCTTTTAAAAAAATGGCGCTCGGAACCTTTTGAGCGCACATGGTTCGTCAACTTGGCCCACTCTTTAGGTAGCCATCACTCGAGCCGAAACTGGGATGCGTTGAAATTTGGTCGGCCGTTGCCGCTCACATCGCCATACGCCGTTCGTCGCGTGAGCCGCCGTGGCTTTGAAAAATCTCTGCAATGGGTTGAAGCGCTCGGTGTAAAAGTCCAAGCCAAAGCAAAAATTCGTTCGATTGAAATCGAGGGGCGCAACATGGTGGCGCTTCGATTCGAAGATGGGATTGTTCGCGGTGAACAATTCGTTTGGTGCCTCACGAGCAGCGAAACTAAAAAATTGAAAGCTGAAATTTTTCGTGAATTATTCCCGCACGGGGAATTGCAGTCGGATTGGTTCTGGGCGCGATACCGCGTGGGTTTATCGAGTTCAATGATTACTCAATCGCTCCCCCTGAAATTTTTAGTATTAGATGAAATTGGGTTACCTTGGACTCATGCCAATCTGATTTGGCTCCAACGCACAACAGCTCCTGAAGTTTTTGATGGTTGGGTTCGGATACCGGCGGTTCATCGCTTTCAAAAAGCTTACCTTGAGGCCATGGGTCGTGAAATTGTCAATGTGTTATCGGCGCGGTTGCCTGATGTTGACGTTCGCATCGCCGAACATCCGCAAGAGTTTGTTTACGAACCGAATGAGCTCGGGCCAGCACTTTATCAGATTTACGACCCCCAAATGCTAGAAAAATTCCATCGCCGTCGTCTGCGTAACTTGCTGTTCGACGGGCCGGAAACGTGGAGCGCGCTGGATTGGTCAGCGCGGATGGAATCGCAAAAGCAAATCGTCGAAAGTATCAGAGCTTGGCAGAATGAGCGCCAAGCGGCTTTGGCTAAGCAACGCGCGAGAGGAACGACACCATGATCGAACGTTACTCCCGAAAAAACATGACGCGAATTTGGTCGCTTGAAAATAAATTTCGCCACATGCTCGAAGTTGAAAAAGCGGTGGCGCGATCCGAGGCCAAGCATGGGATTATCCCGCGAAAGGCGGCGCGCGATATCGAGGCTAAAGGGCGATTTCGCATTGAACGAATCGATGAAATTGAAAGCGTAACGAAACACGACGTGATTGCGTTCGTTCAATCCGTTGCGGAAAGTGTCGGCGAACCAAGCGGCGCCTACGTGCACTTTGGCTTAACTTCAAGCGATGTTCTCGATACGGCATTGAGTTTGACGCTTCGAGAGGCCGGCGATGAGCTTTTAAAAAATATTGACCGACTTGCTGAAGCCATCGCGCGCTTATGCAAAAAACACGTCACGACTTTGATGGCCGGTCGCACGCACGGTATGCACGCCGAAGCGACAAGCTTTGGCGTTAAACTGGCCGGGTTTCTCGCTGAACTCCAACGCCATCGCGAACGCCTTGAGCGCGCGCTGGCGCAGGCGGCGATCGGTAAATTGAGCGGGGCGGTTGGGACTTATACGACGCTCCCGCCTGAAATTGAAGCTGACGTGTGTCGGGCCTTGCGACTCACTCCTGAAACCATAGCGACACAGGTCGTACCGCGCGATCGCATTGCCGAAGTGATGACTGCGCTTTCACTTCTCGCCGGCTTTTGGGAGCGGTTGGCGGTCGAGCTTCGACATTTACAGCGAACCGAAATTGGTGAAGCCATTGAAAATTTTACGCCGGGGCAAAAAGGTTCAAGCGCAATGCCGCACAAGAAGAATCCGATCAGTGCCGAGAATATTTCGGGGCTTGCGCGCCTTATTCGCGGATATTTGGTCGCCAGCCTTGAAAACATGGCGCTGTGGCACGAGCGTGACATCAGTCATTCGAGCGTGGAGCGAGTCGTTCTGCCGGATGCATTTATCGTCTGCGATTATGCGCTCGCCCGGCTCGCTGAGTTGTTAAGCGGTCTATACATCGACAAAGATCGTATGCGCTCCAATATGGAGCTTTCGCAAGGACAGCTCTTCAGTTCTCAAATTCTGCTCCTTATGGTAAAAAAGGGTCTCACGCGCGACGAAGCCTATAAAATTGTGCAGGAGACGAGCCACTCCCTCAAAAGCGGAAAAAGTTTTGTGGACGCTCTGGCCGAGCGAGTGAAGAAGGACGCCAAGTTAAAGCATCGTATCGCGGCGTCCGATTTGCGCGCTGTCGTGAAGGAATCCAATTTTAAGGTGCGATTTCAAAACCTGGTGAATCGTGCGCTCAGAAGTGCGGCGAATAAAAATGCGTTGAAGAAAAAAGCGACGACGCGAAAGAGAAAATAAAATGAACTCCGGTAAATATTTGCAGGGCGATCTTCTTTACGAAGGCAAAGCAAAAAAAGTTTATTCTGTGAAGAACGATAAGAAACATCTTTGGCTTCATTTTAAAGATGACCTTACGGCCTTCAATGCGCAAAAGCGCGGCTCTTTCGAGAAAAAAGGCGCGATCAATCGTGACATAGCGTCGATGATTTTTCGACATCTTGAAAAAGCCGAGATCAACAGTCATTTTGTCGAGAATGTCGGCGAACGCGATATGATTTGCGACAAGCTTGAGATGATTGCTCTCGAGGTTGTCGTTCGTAATTTTGTGGCGGGGAGTTTTGCAAAAAAATTCAATCTGCCCGAGGGTGGACGCATATCCGGCGGCATTGTTGAATTTTATTTTAAGAACGATGCGCTTCAAGATCCATTCGTGAGCGACGATCAGGCCTTGTATTTGAAAACCGCGCGTGACCAGCGCGAACTCGAAACGCTCAAACGGCTCGCGCTTCACGTGAATCGCGAGTTGATCGATTTTTTTCTCGCTCTTCGCGTCGATCTGATTGATTTTAAGGTCGAGTTTGGCCGCAATCATGATGGCGACGTTGTTTTGGCCGATGAAATCACTCCCGACTCTTGCCGCTTGTGGGATCGTAACTCGCACGAGAAGCTGGATAAAGATCGGTTCCGTCGCGATCTCGGTGGAGTCGGCGAGGCGTACAAAGAAATTCTCAAACGTATGCGCGAAGTGCATGGAGGCATGTGATGAAGGTCGGAGTCAAAATTTTACCGAAAAATGAAGTGCTCGATTCGCAGGGACGCGCCGTTGAAAATACACTTCAACACCACGGGCATAAATTGAGCGGCTGCCGCATGGGGCGATACGTTGTGCTTGATCTTAACGAGACAGAAAAATCCCGCGCACTGGCCCGCGCCACTGAAATCTGCGAATTCGTATTGTACAATCCTCTTAGCGAGACCTACGAGTTAGAGGTTTTGCCATGAAACCTGTTGGTGTCGTTCGATTTCTCGGCACCAATTGCGATCAAGACGTATTTGATGCGGTCGCGGCTGTTGGTTTGAAACCGAAATGGCTTTGGTATCAAGATCAGTTTGATAGGCGCGATTTGGCCGCGGTCATTTTGCCCGGTGGTTTTAGTTACGGTGATTATTTGCGATCCGGCGCCCTTGCGGCACGTGCCCCCGTTATGAAAAGTATTTTGGACGCCGCGAATCATGGCACGCCTGTGCTTGGCATTTGTAACGGGTTTCAGATTTTGTGCGAAGCTCATCTGCTCCCCGGAGTGCTTCTCAAAAACGACAGTTTACGGTTTCGGGACGGCTGGGTGAAATTACGGCGCGTTGGTGAAGCTTCGGCGTTTTGCAATGTGAAAGAATCGGTTCATCTGCCGATCGCGCATGGAGATGGCCGTTATTATGTCGAAGAAGATCAGGTGAAGCAGTTATTCGATGATGGCCGTGTTTGGTGGCGCTATGAGCAAAATCCAAACGGTTCTCTTGATAGTATTGCGGGAGTTTTAAACGATAAAAAAAATATCGCGGGGCTCATGCCGCATCCCGAGCGCGCGATGTTTTCTTACATGGGCGGGACGGACGGCCGCGATTTTTTCACGTCGCTCGCATTGTGATCGTTCAAGGTGAAATATGTCGAAAAATAACGAGTCGAAAAATTTGGATGAAAAATTAAAACACTACCGGCTCTCGCGTGAAGAATACGAGCGGATGACATCTCTTCTCGGGCGCGCTCCCCAAGGCGTGGAGTGGGCGCTCTTCAGTGCATTGTGGAGCGAGCACTGCAGCTACAAAAGTTCACGCGTTCATCTAAAGAATTTATTTAGTCAATCGCCACACGTGCTTGTGAGTTTTGGAGAGAATGCGGGCGTATTCGATCTTGGCCAAGGTGAGCGGATCGCTTTTAAAATGGAAAGTCACAACCACCCCAGTTTTATCGAGCCGTACGAAGGCGCCGCGACCGGTGTCGGCGGGATTTTGCGCGATATTTTTGCCATGGGCGCGCGGCCGATCGCACTTGCGAATTATCTGGCGTTTGGTGATGTCGACGCCAATCGAATGTCAACTTTGATTGACGGAGTTGTTCGCGGCATCGGGGGTTATGGTAATTGTGTCGGAGTGCCGACGATCACCGGTCAAACGGAATTTCATCGTTCTTACAATAAAAATATTCTCGTCAACGCGTTGGCGCTCGGTCTTTTTCGCGAAGGTGAGCCTGTCATGTCCGCCCGCGCGAATGGCGTCGGCAATTTGATTGTGTATGTGGGGGCAAAAACCGGAAAAGACGGGGTTCACGGCGCCAGTATGGCGAGCGAAAGTTTCGATACTGGCGGAGAAAGCAAAAAGCCGACGATTCAAAAAGGCGATCCATTTTATGAAAAATTACTCATCGAAGGTTGTTTAGAGGTCATGCGGGCGGGGATTGTTGAAGCGGTCCAGGATATGGGTGCGGCGGGATTGACCAGCTCAAGCTTTGAAATGGCAGCTCGAGGAGATGTCGGGTTCAAGCTCGATCTCGATAAAGTGCCGTTGCGTGACAGCACGATGACCCCTGAAGAGATTTTATTGTCTGAAAGCCAAGAGCGGATGCTCTTGATCGTTAGACCTGAAAATTTTGAAAAATTGAAAGCGGTATTTTCACGTTGGAATCTTGATGCCGAACCGATCGGTGCAGTGACAAAGGGACCGCACGTCGAACTTTTTTGGCATGGCGAATTGATGTGCCGGATTGATCCAAAAATTTTAACATACCAGGCACCTCGTCACGAGCGGCCCTTTGATAAATGGTTGCCGCGCCATCGCGTTTTGAATATTCAAGAACCCTCGTTTGGGCCCGACAGGGGCGACCGTTTCGACCAGCAAACGCCAAATGAACTGTTGAATATTCTCACCAGTCCACTTGGTTCATCGCGCGCCTGGATTTATCGGCAGTACGATCAACGTGTAGGGGCAAAAACGATATTTGATTGCGACGAAAGCGTGGGCGTTGTGCGCTTGCCTGATAGCGGGCGGCAATTAGGACTTGTACTTGGTGGTCGACCGCACGTGATGCGATTTGATGCCTACGTCGGCGGTATGGATAGCGTTGCATATCCGGCGCTTGAATTGGCGGCTAAAGGGTTTAGGCCTCTGGCGGTGACGGATTGCTTGAACTTTGGCAACCCTGAAAATCGCGAGATCATGACGGAGTTTGTGGCGTCGCTCGATGGAATGAACGAATTGGCGCGCGCGTCGTCAACGCCCATTATTAGCGGCAACGTGAGCTTCTACAATGAAACAATGGGCGAAAATATAACCTCGACCGTCACTACGGGTCTTGTTGGGCTTGGTGACCCGATTTTAGATGAAAGCTCACATTTGCCGCCGCGGTCGTCATTTCAATCCGTCCGCGATGAGCTATATATTGTTGAATCCGCGCAGCTCATATTCACGGGCCTGCAAGGTGAACGGCGTGATCATTCGCCCAGTGGCCAAGGCGATTTGAGAGCGAAAGAAGTTGCTGAATTCATTCAAGTGGTTCGCCACCTGTCATTGTCGCGCGCGGTTCGTTCCACTCGAGTTGTGGGGAAATTCGGTTTACCTTATGCGCTGGCCAGAATGTGTACCGCTCAACTGGGCGCGCGAGTTCAATGGCAGCCACCGAGTAAACAAAATTGGTTCAGCGAGACGCTGTACCAAGTGGTGTTCGCCGTTGATTCTGACCGCTCGTTCGAGTGGCGTGAGCTATTCAATAAGTTGGCCGCGAATTTGAATATAAACATTGTACGTTTGGGAGAGGTGAGCGACGGCTCGCTAGCATTTGAAGGCGAGAACCGGTGGTCGGTGCCAACGGTGAAGCTTCGTCAAGCATATGAAACTCCGTGGGAGTTTGTGCCATGAGTTCTCATTTTCATGACGAATGCGCTGTTTTTGGTATATGGGGCGACGCCGAAGCGGCACGAATGACGTATCTTGGGTTGTATGCCCAGCAGCATCGCGGGCAAGAATCCAGCGGCATTGTGACTCTGCGGTCAACAAGTTCACATTTGGTTCATAAAGGGTTGGGCCTGGTCGGCGAAGTTTTTTCAGAAGACGTTCTGCGCAGTCTTGAAGGGGCGGCGGCGATCGGTCACAACCGGTACTCCACGACGGGAGAAAACCTCATCGCCAACGCTCAGCCGCTGACAGCGACGCTTCAGTCGGGGCCGATTGCAATTGCGCACAACGGTAATATCGTTAACGCGGCCTCGCTTCGTGAATCGTTGATTGCAAATGGCGCGATTTTTCAGGGGACGAATGACACCGAGGTTGTTTTGCATTTACTTTCGCGAAATTCGAGCGCTGATTTGATCGCGAGTCTGAAAGAAACTTCTCGCATACTTGAAGGTGCCTACAGTTTTGTGATTTTATCGCACAACCGGTTGGTGGCGATGCGCGATCCTTATGGTTTTCGTCCGCTCGTGCTCGGTCGGCGTGGCCATGCGGCCGTGCTCGCGTCCGAAACCTGCGCGTTTGATTTGATCGGCGCCGAGTACGTGCGCGAAATCGAACCGGGAGAAATATTTTGGGTCGATGAGGCGGGGGAGCACAGCGAGAGACTCCCCAAAAAAGTGGAGAAAACCGCCCATTGCGTATTTGAACACGTTTATTTTGCGCGCCCTGACAGCCTGGTTTTTGGACGAAGTGTGTACGAAGCGAGAAAAGCGATGGGGCGGGAGCTCGCCAAAGAAAGCCCCACCGATGCGGATATTGTTATACCTGTTCCCGATAGCGGCGTGCCGGCGGCGCTCGGCTACAGCACGGAGAGTGGCATCCCGTTCGAGCTCGGCATCATTCGCAACCACTATATTGGGCGAACGTTTATCCAACCAAGCCAAAGTATTCGTAGTTTTGGCGTCAAAATAAAACTCAACCCGCAAGCCCACATCTTATCAGGCAAACGTGTGATCGTGATGGATGACTCGCTCGTTCGGGGCACGACTTCACAGAAGGTCATCCAGCTTATTCGTCAGGCGGGAGCGCGCGAAATCCATTTTCGTCTTGCTTGTCCGCCGACAATCGGCTCATGTTTTTATGGAGTGGATACCCCTAAACGATCACATCTGATCGCTGCCACGAAAACCATCGAAGAGATTCGTACTTACATCGGCGCCGATTCTCTTGCCTATCTTTCGCACGAGGGGCTCATGCGCGCGGTGGGAGCGAATCATGCTGGCGGCTTTTGTGCGGCCTGCTTCACCGGACGTTATCCGACGGATTTATTTGGGCTGGATCGAGAATGAGAAAATGACAGACACCAAGTTGTACATTGGCACCAATACGAAATTTTTTAATCGGGATTTGAGCTGGCTCAAGTTCAACGAGCGCGTGCTCCATCAGGCGCAAGATCATCGTGTCCCGCTGCTTGAGCGTCTGCGGTTTTTGGCGATTTTTTCAACTAATCTCGATGAATTTTTTATGAAGCGAATCGCCTCGCTCAGACAATCGCCGGAGCGATCCATTGCCGATATCGGACCTCAGCCGTTCACAGGGCCGCAACTTTTGTCTGAAGTGAGAACAACCGTCATCCGGCATGGCGAAATGGTCCGTCAGTGCTACGAAAAACTTTTGCCCGAACTGGTGAAGCATAAAATATTTTTTCTGAAGTGGCAGGAGTTGACGGAAGTCGAAAAGAAATGGGCGGGCGAATATTTTACGAGCAAAGTTTTTCCCGTTTTGACCCCTCTCGCGGTCGATACATCTCATCCGTTCCCGTTTCTGTCGAATTTGTCGGTGTCGCTGGGTATTGTTTTGAAACGGCCGAAGACATTCGATCCGTTGTTTGCGCGCGTGAAGATTCCGGACATGCTCCCCCAGTGGGTGCAAATTCACTCAAGCAATGAAGCTGGTTATCGGCTCATTCGATTGATCGATTTGGTGGCGGCGAACTTGGCGGAGCTTTTCCCGGAAATGCTTATTGAACATGTGATGCCTTTTCGAGTCACGCGCAACGCCGATGTTGAAGACATGAGCGACGATGTTGAAGACCGCTTTGATACCGTTGA
>DAIDJH010000028.1 GCA_027451425.1 Bdellovibrionales bacterium
ACGGCTATGAAACGGGTAACGCCGCGCTGTGGTTCGGCCCCAACTACAATTATGAACAGGCCATGCTCGAACTCAAAATACCGTTATTTTCGGGTCTCAGCTCAATCTACAAACGGCGCAGTTACGCCCAGCAAGCGGAGAGTGCCACCCGCAATCTTGAAAACAACAAATTGCAAGTTGAAGCGTCACTCCGGCAGCAATTGACAGAACTGCAAGCAAGTTACGATCGATTGAATATCGCGCGCCAGGCCGATATTTTAGCGCGCCAAGCCCTTCGCCGCGGTATGCGCGAATTCCAACGCGGTCTGGCCTCAACACAAGACATGCTCGATTTGCAGACAACCCGATACAATGCCGAAAAACTTTTTATTACAACTTATTTTGATTATCTCGTCACTTACGCCAATGCCCAAAAACTCATGGGCACCGACCTTGAGGGAATCTACACGCGGCCACAGTAGGCTATTATGTCGCCATGTCCGCGGCCCGACTGCGGCGAGCCGCAACTTTTTGGTATCGTTCTGCGGCTTCAATCTCAAGACTGTCGACGGCTTCGCGAATTTCACCCTCGTGCTTTTTGTTTTCAAGCCGCGACATGAGCGAATATGCGCATGGTACAACAAGCAATGTGAGGAATGTCGAAACCAATACCCCGCCGATTGTCACCACCGCCATCGGTCGGATTGTCTCGGCTCCGGGCCCTAGCGAGCATGCCTCAGGGATCGCCGCGACCACGCACGCAATCGAGGTCATCAAAATCGGCCGCAGTCGAAGAGGGCATGCCTCTAACAACGCCTCACGCACACCCAGCCCTTGAGCGCGGCGACGATTTGTGAAATCGACAAGTAAAATTGAGTTCTTTTTCACAATCCCCATCAGCAAAATTAAACCGATCATGCTGTACATGTTGAGGCTAATCCCGGTGATCCAAAGAGCGAGAAATGCCCCCGTCACGCTGAATGGCAGCGCCAAAAGAATGACAAACGGATGAATGAACGAATTAAACTGTGAGCCCAGTACCATGTAGGCGACAAAAATACCAAGTATCAAAGCCAAAAATAAATTTCGTGCGGTCTCTTTGAACGCTTGGGTGGATCCCGTCCCAACAAGATGGTAGCCGGCCGGAAAGGTTTTTCCCTGTTTCTCAATGAAATCCATTGCTGCCTGTTGGGATTTACCGGGAGCAACGTTCGCAAAGAGCGTGATCGTTCTTTCACGGTTGTATCGTGTAATTGTTAAAAGCGACGGCTTATTTTGAAAGGCGACCACGCTTGAGAGCGGAACCATTTCGCCCTGTATGTTTCTTACCATAATTTTACTGATGTCACTGGGCGTGCGGTTGAATTTATCGAGGAGTTTCACGCGAATGTCATCACGATGGCCGGCTTCGTCCGTGTACTGCCCAACCTGCAAACTCCCCACGAGTGCGCTGATGTCGTTCGCAATAGTACCAATCGTCACCCCGCGCGCAGCCGCTTTTTCACGATCAGGGATAATGCGAATTTCGGGCATATTGGGGTTGTAATCCGTATCGATGTCGGTCATGAGCCCCGACGCCTTCATTTTTTGCATCAGTCCGTGCGCAACATCCGCCAGTTTATCCCAATCTGGACCTTGAACAGAAAAAGTGATCGGATAACCACGCTGTGCCGAGAAGCCGGCTTGCGAAAGATCCATGAGAGAAACCCGCGTGACCCCGGGGATTGTTTTTAAATACTTACGTACCAAGGTCATCATGTCTGTTTGTGTCGGCTCATGGTGAAACGGCGAATGAACTCCTCGCTGCCCCTTGTCTTTGAGTATGACAAAGATGTTCCCTTGATTGACAAGACCGCCTTGGAACCCGCCGATCGCGACAAAATAATTGGCAATCTCCGGCCGAGATTTAAAATAAGCTTCGGCCTGAAGAAAAGCTTTGTTGGTAAACTCCATCGATGAGCCCAGAGGAGTGTACATTGTAATGAGAAAACGGCTGATGTCTTGAGATGGCACCATTTCTTTATTCAACCGTTTGGCAATAAATAAGGAAGCGACGAAGACCAAGGTGGCGATCGCAAGCACGGTCCATCTAAAATCGAGCGCCCAAGTCAAAGCTCGTTTGTACCAATTCTCGAGAACCTTCAGCATCTGTTCAACTGTTCGCGCCAGCGCGTTTGGATGCCCGACCTCCAAAAACTGGGCACATCGCATTGGCGCAAGAGTCAGAGCTTCGAGCAATGACAAACTGACGGCGACGGACATCGCAACGCCGAATTGAAAGAAAAATTTGCCGACAATACCGCCCATGAAAACAACCGGCAAAAATATGGCAAGAATCGCAATCGATGCGGCCATGGCGGCGCCGGTGATTTCACGCGCGCCCACAAGCGCCGCCTTCACTTTACTGTAGCCCATCTCGCGATAGCGCACGATATTTTCAAGCACCATGATCGCGTCATCGACAACAATCCCGATGGATAGTGAAAGCGCCAAAAGCGTAAAACTGTTGAGCGTAAATCCACAAAAATAAATAAATATAAAGGCACCAATCAAAGACGTCGGAATGGCGAGCACGACGTTAAACGCCGAGCTTAGCGATCCAAGAAATAGCCAACACACAAACGACGTAAGAAGAGCGGACAGCATCAGCGTGAACAATAACTCATGGGTAGCGTCTTTAATGAATTGGGTGCTGTCGACGACCATTCGGAGTCTCATCCCATCAGGCAAAAGCTGATCCAACTCCTTGATTTTCTTTTTCACGCGCTCAGCCACCGCGACCGCGTTCGACCCACGCTGTTTGATCACGCCAAGGCCCACAGACGGCTCACCATCGTAACGCGACAGACGCCGAATATCCGCCAGTCCTTCTTCAGCGCCTCCGACATTGCGAAGATGGATTGGACTCCAAACCGGCTGACCATTACGGGTCGGGATCACCAGATTGCCAAAATCTTGCGCCGTGAGCGCCTCACTCATAACACGAACGTTGGTTTCTTTAGGGCCGTTGTCCATATAGCCCGACGGAGTTAAAATGGTGCCCGTTTGAAGCGCGCCAATAACGTCATCGACCGTGATCTCTCGCCGATTCATCTCATCGGAGTTCAGCCAAATTCGCATATTGGGGTCGACGTAGCCGCCGTAAATAATGTTCCCCACTCCTGAGACCGTGGTAATCGAATCCTTCAAGTGGTCGCGCGCAAACAGCACTCGTTCACGCATCGATTTACCGCCGGTGAGAACCGTCCACACAATCGGCTGATCTTCAGGATTTGATTTCGTCACAACTGGCGGGTCAATATCGGGTGGGAGCTGCTTCTCAATCGATGTCAACTGAGCATCGACCTCTTGCAGTGCCGCATCGATGTTCCGGCTCATTTCAAATTCAATGGTGATATTCGCAAGTCCCTCTTGGCATGTCGAAGTCACATCGCGAATCCCCTCAACGCTCATCACTGCGTCTTCAACGACGTCGACGACCGCCGATTCCATCGTCTCGGGGGATGCCCCCGTCCACGTGATTTGTACGTTGATAACTGGAAAATCGACATCCGGGAGCTGACTAATGCCAAGACGAAAGAAACTAATGAGCCCGAACACAATGAGCCCGAGCATGAGCATCCAGGCAAAAACGGGTTTTCGAATCGAAAGATCTGATAACGTCATAAAAATTTGATTTGGGAGAACTCGCCCCTTACAATTATCCTAACTGTCGACTATGGTAACTGTTTTGAGTGCCGACAGGCAATGGATGATATGAAATTCGATTGGTTCAACGTCTCAACACTATTGCAACACTTCGAGCCATGGACATTATTCGCGGCGGTCTTTATTTTGTCATTGATAGCCGCGTTGATTTTGAAGAAGTGGCTATGGTTACAAATCGAACACTGGGCACAAAAAACTCCCAACAGTTGGCGCGATCGTATCGTTCACGAACTGAATTTACCGGCAAAGATGTTCGTTTTGGGGTTGACTTTTTCATTCGCACAAAATTTCGTGCCCGACAATTTTCATCATGAGAACCTCATCAATTTGACTCTGCGAATTTATTTTATCTTCGCCGGCATAGTGGTGCTCAATCGCGCCGCCAAAATCATGATCGCCGGTGATCACGGTTACTTCGGCAAATTAAATGTCGGCAGCCGCCAACTGATTTTGATTATCGCCCGCGTAGTCATTTACCTGATTGGCGGCCTAATTATTTTGGATGGCTTGGGCATTTCAATCACTCCCCTGCTCGCATCTCTCGGAGTGGGTTCGGTGGCCGTGGCGCTCGCACTCCAAGATACTTTAAGCAACTTTTTTAGCGGCATCTACGTACTGGCGGATCGCCCCATCAATATCGGCGACTATGTCCGTCTCGACGACGGCGCCGGCATGGAGGGTTACGTCGTTCAAATCGGTTGGCGGAGCACGCGCATCCAACAGTTGTCAGGCAACGTGGTGGTCGTCCCCAATTCAAAAATCGCCTCATCGCGCCTCACCAATTACAATTTGCCGACGCCGGAAACGTCTTTTTCCGTCAGCGTGGGGGTTTCATACGACGCCGACCTCGATAAAGTTGAAAAAATCTCGCTAGAAGTCGCAAAAAAAGTCGTGAGTCAAACAGCAGGGTCACCACCTTCGTATGTTCCCTCAGTCAGTTTTAACAGCTTCGGGGATTCATCCATTAACATGTCGGTCAATCTGCGCGCACAAAAGTTTGCGGATAGCTTTCAACTCAAGCACGAACTTATAAAGGCGCTCCATGCCCGTTTTAAAGCTGAAGGAATTGAAATTCCACATCCGCAATTGTTGCAACAACGCTCCTGTTGTGGTAACACCAGCAAAACCTGAATTGAGGAGCTAAAATGGCAGACGAAAAAGCCGCCGCAGAAAAGAAAAAAATAATCAAAGGGCGCCACAAATCCGCGCAAAAGCGCGCCCGCCAGGCCGTGGGCCGAGCGGCTCGCAACACGAGCTGGAAGAGCCAAGTGAAAACAATTGAGAAAAAAGTCATGCTGGCGATTCAGAAGAAAGACGCCAAGTCGGCCAAAGAAGCACTCGTTACATTTGTGTCTACAATTGACCGCGCCGCTCAAAAAGGTGCCGTTCATGTGAAACGGGCCGCACGAAGGATCAGCCGACTATCGTCTCAAATTAGCTCGCTCCGATAGTAAAGCAATCCACGACGCTCTTATCAACGCGCCTCTGTCTCATTTTGAGGCGCGCGCCCTCAAGTCGGGCAACGCGACGCGAGCTCCAATAATTAAGCAAAAATGCCGAAAAGCCTTCTATGGCAATTCGCGCACCTGTAGAATCTTTCACTGATATTTCCAATTACGTTGGCAAACGTCGTGTACCGCGCCGGCCGATTTCCTGCCGCGTCGGGCTTCTTATCTCCGGCACATACTATATAGCCAATGCCTATGAAATTGGCGAAGGCGGGGTCTTGTTCGACTCACCTGTGGAACTCAAGGCTCAGCAAATGGTAGTGGTCTCCATTCGTGTGGCACAAGTCATAAAAGGCGTCATGCTATCCCGAGTTGTGTATATTTTGCCAGCGACTAAAGACGGCCTGCCCACCCGCTACGGCGTTCAATTCGAACAAATTGATTTCGACATAAAACGACAAATTCGCAATTTTGTCGCTTCTAACAATGCCGCCTAAATCGTTGGCGCTAGCAAACCTGCACGACGAAATTCTCAAGCCAAATATGTGACGAGACGGGCGAAGATTTCAACGCCTTGTCGGTCTCGTGAAGCGCCCTAATCGCCTCGACGAATTTTGGACCATCCCACAGGCGAACTTGATCGAGGTACTGCCTCAAAAAAAATTCGGGCACGCCGACTTTTTCAGCCAATCGCGCGCCGGAGAGGCCGGCTTTTTTGCCATCGTAAATCGCACTGAGAATTCGAATCTGACGGTACAAAAGCGACACGACACCGATTTCACTTTGACCGTGCTCGAGCAGATTGGCCAGGCAAACGAGCGCCTTGACCCGATCACGACGGCCAATCGCATCTGTTAAACTAAATACGCTTTCGACACGCGCCTTAGATACGACCTTTAACACGTCCGCCAGTTCCGCAGATTTCGCTTGCGGGCCCAAATACTGTTTTACTTTGCGAATCTCGTTTTGAATTTCACTCAGGTTCGTCCCGACAATTTGTTGAATGGCGACTACGACTTCGGGTGAAAGTTTCAAATCTTCGAGATAGCCAATATATTCGATCCATGAAGCAATTTGATTTTCGTAGGGTTTTTTTAGGTCGACAAAAACACCGGTGTCAGCAAGGCGTTTCGTGATTTTTTTTCGCTTGTCGATTTTTGGCGTCACAAGCACCAAAACCATCGAAGAGATCGGATTTTCAATAACCGGCAAAAGCTGCTCCCACGCCTCATCTTTTACCGCTTCGATGCCTCGATAAATCACAAGCCGGCGCTCAGCCATCATCGGTAACGTTTCAACAATATCGCGCACCTGCCCCGGCGTTGTTTCAGGGGCGTACACGACATCGCAGTTGAAATCGGCCGCGCCATCGCTAAGAACTTTCGTCTTTATCGCCAAAACAGCTTGATCAACTAAAAAAGTTTCGTCGCCATGTAGGACATACAGCGGTCGCGGCGGATTTTTCTCAAGACTTACCTGAAGTTTTCGCAAATCCCAATTGGATTTAGTCACATCGCACCCTTAAAAATTTTCGGTGATCCGGTCATGGGCGGTGTCCATCATATCTTTTGCCAATTGTGCGACAACTTGATTGCGCGCGCTATGGTCGTACAATGCATCGGCGGAGTTGATCGTGCCCAAACCGATCAACGGCGCCTGATAAGCCGTTTCATCGTTAAAATCGCCTTGCCA
This sequence comes from Bdellovibrionales bacterium, assembly GCA_027451425.1. Lineage (GTDB taxonomy): Bacteria > Bdellovibrionota > Bdellovibrionia > Bdellovibrionales > UBA1609 > RBG-16-40-8. The sequence continues at coordinate 6,828 of DAIDJH010000028.1, forward strand.
AATAATTTTCTGATCGGACTGCCGCCGTATTTGGATGTGCACGGTCACATCCACCCGGTAGCTGCTGTTGAGCACGGTGTTATCAGGTAATTGAATGTCCGGGACCTGATTGGTGGAGTAAATCTGCGCTTCAGGCGTATAAGAGATGTTTGTAATCTTACCTTCAATCACGACTGGGGCAACGTTCTCAGAAACGACCTTCGCCACTTGAGAGCGGTGAAAATCACGTACGAGATCTTCGGTGAAGTACGCTTCGGCGCCAACCTGCCGGGTTTCATTTTTGAACATCGGGATCGCGACTTGTTTATAACCGCCCGGTAATTTCCGCTCCGAATATCCGAAATGATAAGCGCAGCCGGTAAGTGCCGTAACTGCAAGTAGAATGAACCGCGTGACAAATCCCCGCATACGTGATTACGCTATCACGACTCATGAGCGCCAACAATAAAAACTATCCTTACAGATTGCTAACCCCAGGCCCTGTCCCGCTCCATCCTGAAGTGCAAAAAATTTTAGCAGAGCCGATGATTCACCATCGAACGCCGGAATTCGAGCGCACGCTTAAAAATGTCAGCGAACAATTAAAGGATGTCTTTTCGACGCGGCAACCTGTATTCATGCATGCCTCCACCGGCACGGGCGCGATGGAATCGGCGATCGTCAACACGCTTTCAGCGGGCGACGAGGTGCTCGTCGTCGTTTCTGGCAAATTTGGCGAGCGCTGGGCTGAAATGTCCAAACGTCTTGGTCTTGAGGTCACTCCTCTCATGGTGGAGTGGGGTCACGCCGTCGAACCGCGAGCCGTTCAAAAATATCTTGATGCGCACCCGAATACGAAAGCCGTCTTCACTCAAGCTTGCGAAACAAGTACCGCCACCATTCATCCGATACGCGAAATCGCCCAAGTTGTCGGTAATCGCGAATCGACAATTTTCATTGTCGACGCCATCACCGCCGTCGGAGCGATGGAACTCGAAACGGACGCATGGGGTCTCGACGTCGTGATCGGCGGGTCACAGAAAGCCTTCATGCTGCCGACAGGGTTGAGCTTTATCACCTTGAGCGAAAAGGCCTGGCGATTCAATGAGCGCTCACTGCTGCCCAGATTCTATTGGGATTTGCGCGCTGAAAAAAAATCGCTCGCAAAGGGTGAAACCCATTTCAGTGCGGCGGTATCTCTCGTGCGAGCACTTGAGGCAAGCCTCAAGTTGCTGACCGGATCCGAAAAAAAGCGCACGCTCCAACGTATAGAAAAATTGGCCAGGGCGACTCGCGCTATTGCCGAACCGCTTGGTCTTCGCGTTTATTCGCACGCGCCAAGCCCCTCGGTGACGGCACTTCTCACTCCTGAAGGAATAGACAGTCAAAAACTACGCGAACACATCGAAAAAGAATACAACTTGACCCTCATGGGCGGGCAAGATCACCTCAAAGGTAAAATTTTGCGCATTGGGCATCTGGGTTACATCACAGACGACGACATGCTCGCCACCGCCGAAATTCTTTGCCGCGCCCTCTCCCTCGATCAATGCCTTGGTGTCGTCATGAAAATTATGAAGCGCGAACTCGCGCTTGAAAAAAATTAAAGATGGCCAGTTCAACAACCATACTTGTAACCGACACATACTCAAGCGAATCAATGGAGCGATTGCGCGAAGGCCTCAACCCTTGCGAAATCATCCGCACTGAACGTCGCCCGACGACCACCGAACTTCAGCGAGCGGATGGCATGCTCATTCGTTCTCGAACAGTCGTTGACGCCGAACTTCTTTCCCAAGCGCCACGTTTGAAAGTCGTGGTCTCGGCCACAAGCGGATACGATCACGTCGACGTCGAGTTGTGTACAAAAAAAAACGTGGCAGCACTGTACACACCGGATGCGAACGCTCCCGCGGCGGCCGAACTGACATTGATGTTGATGCTTTCGTGTCTGCGCCGCATGCCTAATGTGCAACGCGCACTTCGCAATCGTGAGTGGAAAGATACACTTAAACCCGGTGCCGAACTGAACGGTAAAACCGTTGGCATTATCGGACTTGGCCGTGTCGGCAGCCGCGTCGCCCGTCTGGCAAAATGTTTTGGAGCTGAGGTTGTCGCTCATGACCCATATCAGATCGACGATGCCTTTCGGAACTTGGATCTCATGCGGATGGCGTTGAGCGAGGTGCTCGCAGCGGCCGATATTTTGTCGTTGCACGTCCCTTTGACCAATGAAACGCGCCATTACATCAACGCTCGAACGCTTGAACAGGCCAAGGACGGCGTTATTTTGATCAATGCTTCACGGGGCGCGGTCGTCGATGAACGTGCTTTGATGGCAAGCCTCGACTCTGGTGAAGTGGCTGCCGCGGGGCTTGACGTGTTCGAAACCGAACCGCTCGCGCCACAGTCGCGCCTACGCAAGCTTGATAACGTTGTGATCACTCCCCACGTGGGAGCCTACACAGAAGAAGCGCTGGCCCGCGCCTCTGACATGGCGGTTACAGCACTCATCGCCGCGCTCGTGCACGGCGAACGGCAAAATCCCATCCCGACTTGGCGCTTCAACTGATGAATTCACTTTGCCAGTATGGTTCACTCAACCCTTATGCCTGGAATTATTGTAATCGGCGCCCAGTGGGGCGACGAAGGTAAAGGTAAAGTCGTCGACGTATTTTCAGCACAGGCGGATTACGTTATCCGCTATCAAGGTGGCGCGAACGCCGGCCACACACTCGTCGTCGACGGCAAAAAAACCGTTCTTCATCTCGTCCCGTCAGGGGTGCTCCACCCGAACGCTGTTTGTGTAATCGGCGCGGGAGTTGTCCTCGACATTGAAATCCTGTCGCAAGAAATCGAAGCACTTCAAGAAGCCGGCTTACTGAAAGATCCAAAACAACTGCTCATTTCCGATTCAGCGACAGTGCTACTCACCTACCATCGCGAACTCGATCAAGCCCGTGAACAGGGTGCCGGACTTGAGAAAATCGGCACGACTGGTAAAGGCATTGGGCCCGCCTACGAGGATCGGGCCTCCCGCAAGGCAATTTTGTTCGGCGACCTGTTTCAAAGTTCAACACTCAAACAGAAATTGATGTCCTCGCTCAAAGAAAAGAATTTTTTGCTTGAAAAACTGTACAAGCGAAAGCCGGTTGATCCCGAATCCGTTTTTAAAAGTGTCGAAAAGATCGCTGAAAAACTCGCGCCTTACCGCTGCCGCGACACTTCGCTCATCGTTTACAAAGCGCTCAAGCAGAATCGCAAAGTGCTGTTCGAGGGAGCGCAAGGGACACTCCTCGATTTGCTGCACGGCACTTATCCTTACGTCACGAGCTCATCGACATTATCGGGTTCGGCGTGTATTGGCACAGGTATTGGCCCCAACATGATCGACAAAGTGATGGGGATTACCAAAGCTTATACAACGCGCGTAGGATCGGGTCCCTTCCCGACCGAACTAAGCGATGAGACCGGCGAACGTTTGCGCTCAATCGGCCAAGAATTCGGCGCAACCACTGGACGGCCGCGTCGCTGCGGTTGGCTCGATCTTGTTGCCTTGAAGTATGCCTTGCGCACCAACGGCATAACCAGTCTGGCTTTGATGAAAATCGATGTCTTAAGTGGATTTAAAGAAATCAAAGTTTGCACGGCCTACGAACTCGACGGTCAAGTAATAAAAGACTACCCCGTCAGCCCTGGCGATTTGGAGCGGACAAAACCCATTTACGAAACTCTGGCCGGCTGGAGCACCGACATTTCTGTTGTTAAAAACATTAAAGATCTGCCTAAACAGGTGCAAGACTACGTGCAGTTTATCGGCAAAGAAATGGCAACCCCGATTGATGTTATATCGGTTGGCCCTGGCCGCGAACAAACGCTGTGGCTAAAACCACTGTTCTAAGAGCACATCCTCACAGGGCCGTGTATCTCATCCATTTTTACACGCTCTACGCATTAAACTATTGACTAAAAATGGCATTTCTCCGAAATTGTCGGCCTTTGCACGTGCATTTTGCGCGATCGTGATCCGCTAGCTCAGTCGGTAGAGCATCTCCCTTTTAAGGAGAGGGTCGATGGTTCAAGTCCATCGCGGATCACCAATTTTTCTCGCAAACATGAATGTGAAAATGGCCCGCTTGTTGTCCCCATCGTCTAGAGGCCTAGGACAACTCCCTTTCACGGAGTAGACCGGGGTTCGAATCCCCGTGGGGACGCCAACTGGACCGATATCCGAACCGGCGACCAGCAGGTTTGAATCGATGCTCGAGACCCGACGAGTGATCGCGAGGCCCTCTAGAGCCTCACGATCAACAGCTTCAAAACGTATTAATTTGATTTGGTGGTTTGGAATCTCAACTCCGTCGGCCAAATTCATAAAAATATGAAGACCCGCCTCGCTGACAGCAATTTGCTTGAA
>DAIDJH010000029.1 GCA_027451425.1 Bdellovibrionales bacterium
GTTGCTTCAGGCGGCCTTGCAGCGTCTTTTCTTTTTTTCTGTAATCATTCTCAAGATTGGACTCTTTTTGTTTGAGCGAAGCTTCCAACCCCTGAACGCGCTGTTTTTCTTTACGAACTTCATTCTCGACATTACGCCGAGCTCGGCTTTCAAACTCCGCCGCTTTTTGAGTGGAATCTTTCTCAATTTTTTGCGCTTGCGCTCTGGCGCGCGCCAAAATTTTTTCGGCCTCTTTGCTCGCATCGTTCTTAAGTTTATTGTCTTGAATTTGTCGGTAAAAATATAGCCCGACAAAACCGGTAAAAAAGCCAGCCGCCAAACTGACAATCGTGACAATCAATGATTTGTCCATCGCACGCTCCTCAAATTATTTAAGCGACCATCCGTCGCAACACATATTTATCGGTCACCACGAGATCCACGCCAGCGTCGTGCGGATCACACGGCAACTCGTCACTTGCGATCTGCTCGACTGACGCGACTCCAATTTTCAAACCTTTAAAACTCTTTAGTGCGCGATCATAATAACCGCGTCCCCGCCCCAAACGATTCAGATGGCGATCAAACGCCAATCCCGGCACCAACATTACATCCAACGAAGCAATCTCAACACGGTCCGAACGAAGCGGGTGTGGTTCATCAATACCCCATTCGCTTCGAACAAAATCGCTCGGCGTCTTGGGATGAAAGAACTCAAGTTCGTCGCCCTGCACACGTGGGAAGGCCCAAAACCAACCGCGGTCATCAAACAGCGTGTTAATATCAACTTCATCATCTTTGGAGCGGAAGGCTCCGACTCGGATTGGCACATTATTTTTTGCGCCTGGCAAGATCGCACGCAGGTGTTCAACCAACTGTCGGCCGATCGCCTGCCGCAACACTCCGTTGCGCAAATAATTTGCAGTCGCGACTTTGAACTGCGTACGCAGGTCGCCTTTTTTCACTTCGTTCAATTTTCTATTCAGCTTGCCACTATTCAAGCGCGCTCACTTCGGTATAACGACAGGCTTAAACGCCAGTTCGTTTTTACCTTTGTGAGGCAATTATGGAGTCAAATCGATCAAGAACGTCGCGGCCCCGTGTTTCAATGTGATCGAGTTCCACGGATAATGTTTTTTTCAATAACATCAACTCTTCTGCCATATTGAGTGTCGCCAAGACCAATGCATTTTGAAACGACGCTGTCGCATTGATTTGCATGGCCTCATTCACCTTTTGATCGACGCTTTGAACAAGCTCTTCCACGGTTTTCGCATCGTGGGTAGAGCGCAATTTCAATGACAACCCTGCCACTTGAACGTTGTAAATGTTTTTCACTTCGGGCTCGTCAGTCATTGCCCGCAACGTCGTGGGGGTGGACATCACCAAAAACTCCTATAGCTGCCTCAGGTTACAATATCACCTTCAAACTATACTGTTAGCGCATTTAGCCCACTTTGGCAATTTTACCGATCGACTGGATTGCCGTTGCGCTTTGCATAATATTGATTTATGAGGCTTCAGGACTGCTTGAGCCTTCTGGGAGGGGATAATCGATGACAAAATTTAACTTCACCACACTCGTGGTATTTTCAACTTTTGCGCTCATTATTTTATTCCCGCCTGCAGGTTTGGCATGCACGGCCTGGCGAGCACGCAATTCAACTTGTGTTTTTGGCGACTCCCAGGATGGGGTTTTATGGACACGAAGTTGCCCCAATACGGTATGCCACCGTGCCGGTCGCTTCATCACGAACATCCCATGTAACAATGAAACGATCTGTATGCCGTCGAGTTCTATGGATGGCCCAACAATGCCAGGAACCGACACGCAATTGCCGATCCACGTTAACCCCAATAATTTAACTACTGTTTGCCAAAAATGGTATCCGGTGTCAGGGGATGATTCGCAAATGGACGGCTGTCAGAGCGATCAACTCGAGTGGCGTCGCGTCTGCCAACAATACGACCCCGCAACACTTCCAACTGAGACGTGCTCGGCTGACTACCCGCCGGATAACTAAAATCGCCGCGCGCCATCAGATGGCGCTACCGTTCGCGCAAAAATGCGTAGACATGGGCCGATAACAATCCCACCACGCGACGAAAGTCGCTGAGGACGTCCAGATGAATCGAGCTGGTATTAATTGTTTCTTTTCGGCCAGCGACCATTCTCTCGATATGAGCTTCGCGTAGCATTCTCTCCATTTTTCTAATCACGCGCTTTTTAAAAACGACTTTCGCGGCCAAGTCCTGACTCTTCAACTGAAAGCAACTCACCGACAATTCCGCCACTTCTACGACCGCCGCATGCAGTGTTTCAAGCTCCTTCCCGCCCTCACTGCTGAATTCCAATTTCAGCGAGTGCTTCTTTTCGGCAAGTTCAATGATGGAGTTGTCGATCACATCTGCGGCACTTTCAAGATCGGACGCAAAGCTGAACAATCGCACCATTTCACGATGAAGATCATGATCGTCGGTACGCATATATTTCGTGATGAACAAGTCGATCTCGCGATTGAGCAGATCGACCCGGTTGTCGCGCGCCCGCAAGTCCGCGACCAAATCTGAGTTTTCGTCACGTAGAACAACAATCGAATCCTTGATCATCGAGATCACGATATCCGCCATCCGTAAACATTCGCGTTCAGCATGGGCAAGAACCACACTCGGCGATTCAAACGTGGCCCGATCCAGATACTTTACCGAAAATTCACGCTCGTTCGGGCGCGGAGGGATGAGCTTCTGAACCAAATGTGCGCCTTGCCGAATAAACGGGAAAAACAAAAGGGCACCGCAACAGTTAAAAAACAAATGGGCATCGGCCACATCGCGCGCCGGATTGCCAGTTGTGATCAGTCTCGCCGCGTAGGGAGTGAAAAAATAAAATAGCGAAACCATAACGACTTTATGCAAACAGTGCGCCCAGGCCACTTGCCGACCGGTGGAGTTGCTGTCGACCGATGCAAGCAGTGCCGTTGCGGTTGTGCCAATGTTCGCCCCATAGACCCAGTAAAAAGCGTCCGTGACACTGATGAGACCCGATGTGGCCATGGTCATAGCAATGCCGACAACCACCGCACTACTACGGATCATCGCGGTAAAAATTGCCACGACAACAACCATCGCAAACGGGTTATTACGAAAGTAGGCGATCGTTTCAGGGAACAACTCCGCCGCCTTAAGTGCCTGAGCACCTAAGCCGATCACCTCAAGACCAAAAAACATAAGACCAAAACCCATCACGGCTTGCGCCACCCGATTCAGAACGCGCTTATGTGAAAAAAGTTGAATCGCAAATGCGAATCCAAAAATGGGCAGTCCGAGCAAGGCCACGTTCAAGCTCAAAAGCTGTGTGGTAATCGTCGTACCAACACCGGTGCCGAGAATGATCCCCATGACCTGTTCAAGACTCACAACCCCCGCAGTACCCAACCCGACCAGAGTGGACGTCACCGCCCCCGAGCTCTGCACAAGCACAGTGATAGCAACACCGGAAAGTAAAGCAAGAAACGGCCGATTAGAAAGTTTCGCGATCATATCGCGAATACGGTTGGCCGCGAGGCTCTGCAAATTCTCGCTGGCGATTTTCATTCCGAGCAAAAATAGCCCAGTGCCACCGACCAACAGGATCAGAATGGAGTGAGCCTCCATCATACAATGGCCTCAATAAATTCAGTTGTTGAAAATGGCCGCAAATCTTCAACAGATTCACCGATGCCGATATAAGTAATGGGGACGCCGACTTCGCTGGCGATGCCGATAATAACTCCGCCTTTCGCGCTACCATCCATTTTCGTCACGATCACACCAGTCAGATCTACAGAGGCATGAAATTGACGAGCTTGCATCAGCGCGTTTTGTCCGGCATTAGCGTCAATGACGAGGATACGCTCATGCGGTGCGGAGGAGATTACCTTGGACATAACCCGTTTCATTTTCTTAAGCTCTTCCATTAGATTTTCTTGCGTGTGCAAACGCCCCGCCGTATCGACAATAACAAGATCCGCGTTTATGGCCCGCGCATGCTCAAGACCGGAATACGCCATGGCGCTTGGATCTTTGACGTTCTCGGGAGAGTAAATTTCGGCACCAGCGCGCTCAGCCCAAGCGCGGAGCTGACTATCGGCAGCGGCACGAAAAGTGTCGCCTGCGACAATAAGTGTTTTAAGGCCGCGAGCCCGTGCCATCGCCGCAAGTTTGCCGATCGTTGTTGTTTTACCAGCGCCGTTCACGCCGACAACCATCCACACAATGGGACCAACTTTTTTCTCTGCCAGAGAGCTATCCGCCAATGTAGAAAATAAATCGTGTTTGCCCGGAGAGTCGAGGATGAGTTCAAGTCTAGACCTCAAGGCGCCGCGCACAGTTTCGAGATCGGTCTTATCGGAACGACTTAAATTCTCTGACAATTGATCAAATAGAGCTTCAGCCGTCTTGGGACCGATGTCACTCAAGTAGAGTGCTTCTTCTAATTGATCTTTTACGTTGGCGTGAATATCGCCGTTGAGAAGTTGACCGCCGACAGCGCTTGCAATTCGCCCCCAAAAATTGTTTCGCGTTTGCGCTAGGGCTACGCTCAGTATGGCCGTTTTTGGTTCGGCGGTCAGTGACGGCCGACCTAAACCATTTTTCTGCGGCCCCTTCCACTCCAAGCCGATTTCGACCGGTTTTTTGGAGATCACTTCCGGATCGTCTTGACTGATTTTGAAATAATACCGAGAAAAGTAATAGAGGCTCGACGTAACAATAGCGATCCCGATAAAAGCGATCGCCATTATAACGATGATAGCTGTCGAACCCATTGCCGCCTAAGTCTGCGCTAATTTCTGCGCATCATCAAGACTCACCGAGACCATTTTTGAAACGCCCTTTTCTTGCATGGTCACACCGTAAAGTCTGTTGTTGACACGCATCGTGTGCTTGTTGTGAGTGACAACGATAATTTGCGAACGTTTGGCCATTTCTTTTACCAGATCGTTGAAGCGAAAAACGTTGGCGTCATCAAGAGGCGCATCGACCTCGTCAAGCAGACAGAATGGCGACGGACGGACAAGAAATATTGAAAAAATGAGCGACACCGCCGTCAGCGCCTTTTCTCCACCCGAAAGGAGCGATACATTTTGCTGCTTTTTACCCGGCGGCCGCGCCACAATATCGATCCCCACTTCATCGGCCTCCGGGCTTTCAACAAGAATCAATTGGGCCTCACCACCACCAAAAAGAACTGGAAAAACCTTTTGAAAGCGATCATTCACTTGCTCAAAGGTATCCTTGAAACGGCGCGAACAAATTCGATTTATTCGCTCGATCACTTTGCGCAAGTTGTCCTTAGCCTCGAGAAGGTCCGTGTGCTGCTGCGATAAAAATTCGAAGCGCGTTTTCACTTCGTCATATTCTTGAATCGCCGCCAAATTCACTTCACCAATGCGTTTCACCTTTTCGCGTAAATCCTCAACGTCACGCGCGTACTGTTGCTCTTTCGCCGCCGTCGCTTCAGTATCGGTCACGCCGCCGGTCATATCACCCTGTGCGACCGAGTCTAAATCGAGCTGATAACGCTCTTGAATTTGTTCGATGAGTCGCGCTTCTTGCATGCGCGACTCGCCCATCTTCAGTTGCATGTCGTTTAAACGGGAGCGGATGGCAAAAAGCTCTTGATGATTTTGCGATACTGCTTCTTCTAATTTCCGCGTACCGGCTGCCAAATTTTCGTATTCATCGCGCGCGCGCGAAACAGTGAGCTCCGCCTCTTTTGATTGATGAACCCAACGTTGAAGTTCAGTTTGCAATTGCTCGACTTCAATTTGACTCGAACTGAGCGTAAAGGAGTTCGTTGCGGTTTCTTCAGACATCCGAGCAATATTCCCCGCCAGCTCTTGCAACGAGGCTTCAAGCCGCGCGTGTTCACGCTCAAGACTTTCGACCTCTTGGCGTCTCGTGGCGGCACGAACCTTCAACTCTGTCACTTCGCGGCCGCGTTCGTCGCTACCAGCGCGAATATTGGTCAGCTCTTCGGTGAGCGCCGCGCATCGCGCTTCGTTCGCTCGCAATTTCTCCTTTAGCGACTCAAGTTCGGATCGCACGTCGAAAAGAGTTTTTTCTAATTTTATTTTTTCATCTTGCAGCCGAACAGTTTCGCGATTTTCACGCTCCCAAGCGTTTTGTGCGTTACTGAGCTCATGCTCCGCACGCTCAAGATCTTTCTTGAGCTCCGCAATTTTAATCTCTTTTTCAACGGCGGTTTTCTTGGCGGCCTCAAGTGCTTCTTGCAAACCCGCCTCTTGCTCTTCTATTTTTCTCAGACTGAGTTGCGCGAGTTGAAATTTTCCGCTCAGTTCTTCGCGTTTCAATGACAGCTCTTTGATCTCGCGCCGTCTTTTCAGGACGCCCGAATCGGCGCTTTCCGAAGCTCCGCCGGTGAGCACTCCGTCGGGAGTTAGAATATCACCTTCCATCGTTACAAAAGAGCGCGATGGATAAGTGGAGCGCAATCGCAACGCCGTGCGAATCGAATCGACAACCACGACGTCAGTGAAAAAACTGGCCACTTGTTGGGTGCGATAATTTTCAGGTATCGACACCACCTCGTGCAAAAGCGCCTGTACCCCAGGCTCCGCCTTGATGTTCGCATCCGCTTCAAACGCCATTTCGTGCATGGCTGAATCTGTCTGAGCGTCACTCACGTTTAAAAAACTCGACCGACCGCGCTTTTGCGCTTTTAAATAGTCGACAGCATGCAGCGAGTGATCACTCGACTCAGATAATAACAATTGTAAGCGTGTGCCAAGCGAAGCTTCCATCGCCAGTTCGTATTTGGCCGGTACCTCGACAACATCCGCAAGCGGACGAAATTCCGCCGCAGAATCGCTCGCACCAAACACCGCGCCAGCTTCACTCACACGCGACCCATTCGTGCGCGACCGTTGCCACATCAGGACACTGCGCACACCGTCTTCAAACCCCTCGAAGTTCGACTGCAAATTTTCAAGACCGTACAACCGGCTCGCGACTTGATTCAATTCGTCTTTCAAGCGATCGTTTTCGGAGCGCCTTTCGCCGATTTGATGTCTGACTTCTTGTAAATTACCGCCAATCAAATCGAGATCGCGCGTGTGATCGAGTTGCATTTGCCGCTCGACTTCAAGATCTTTAAATACGCGATTACGCCGATCAGTGAACTCCTCTTTTTTGCTAAGGAGCTCGCCCCCTCTCACTTCGGTCTCCGCCAACTTTTGCGATTCTTCTTCGAGTCGATTCGCCAAAACCCCTTCGCGGGCATTCAAATGCGAAAGCGAAGCCTGCACCGCAAGCATTTCTCGCCGCGCTTCAGTCAATTCTTGGTCGGCGCTTTGAATACGCGCCATAATTTCACTTTGAATAGCATCTTTGGCCTGATAGTCCGCTTCGAGGCGAACAAACTCTTCGCGCGATTCCGTCAGTCGTTCGATCAAGGTCGTTCGTTCATTATCTAGATTGCCTTGTCGGAGTTGATATTGCGCGAGCATCGACCCCATCATTTCATTCGATTTGCGCGCCTGCTCGATGGCGAAATTCAATTCGCGGATGCGAAACTCGGTTTCTTGCGTTTTTTGCAAGCGTTCGCGATATCCGATTTGCGCCGTCTGAACGCTCGCTTCTTTTTCGGCAAGCTCCAATCGTTTGGCGGCGAGATCCGCATCGTATTCCGTCACGTGCGCTTGCGCGAGAGCTTCGGCCTCGCGCGACTGAGCCAATCCGGCTTCTAAACTTTGCGACTCTTGACGGAGTATGCGGAACTGATGAGCGGCTAGCCAAAGATCTTTCTCTTGCAGCTCTTGCTTAATTTTGCGGTAGCGTTCGGCGCGTTGAGCTTGCCGCTCGAGACTTTCAATTTGCCGCTTTTGCTCGCCGATAATGTCTTGAAGGCGTACGAGATTTTGATCGGTCGCCTCGATTTTTCGTTGCGATTCGCGTTTTCTCACTTTGAATTTCGTTATGCCAGCCGCTTCTTCGATGAGCATCCGGCGATCTTCTGGTTTTGCCGTGATGATTTTGCCGATCGCGCCCTGTTCAATAATCGAAAATCCTTTAGCGCCAGCACCCGTGTCCATAAAAATCTCTTGAATATCGCGAAGACGCGCGGGCTCCTTATTGATTAAATATTCGGATTCGCCGTTACGATGCAGCCGACGCGTGACTTGCACCTCTGAAAATCGCGCATACTGTGCGGGGAACGGACCACCGTCATTCTCAAGCGTGAGCGAAACTTCAGCCATACCCATGGGAGCGTAACCTTCAGCGCCGGCAAAAATGACGTCTTCCATGCTCGAACCACGCATGTGCTTGGCCGACATTTCACCCATCACCCAAACGAGTGCATCAACGATGTTGGATTTGCCGCAACCATTGGGTCCGACAACTCCAGTAATGCCTTCATCAAATTGTATAACCGTGCGATCTTTAAACGATTTAAACCCGAAGAGTTCCAGTTTTTTGATTCTCAATTTTCCCCTCACGTTGTTGAAGTGCAGCTCGCGCCGCCGCTAATCGTGCTATAGGAACACGATAGGGCGAACAGCTCACATAATGCAACCCCACTTCGTGAAAAAATTCAATGGAAGATGGATCTCCCCCGTGTTCGCCGCAAACCCCGAGTTTTAAACTAGGACGAGCCGATTTGCCCAAATCCACTGCCATTTTAATCAGTTGGCCAACTCCTTCACGGTCAATGGTTTGAAAGGGGTCACTGGGCAAAATCCCGTCGGCGACATACGTGCTTAAAAAACGAGCAGAGTCGTCACGTGAAAGCCCCATGGTGGTTTGCGTGAGGTCATTTGTGCCAAAACTAAAAAACTGCGCCTCTTCGGCGATTTGATTGGCCACAACCGCCGCACGCGGCAGTTCAATCATCGTGCCGATAGGGATGTCGAATTTCACGCCCATTTCTTCTTGCACGCGTGTCACTTCAACCTCAATCAACCTCTTTAGCCGCTTCAACTCATCTTTCATGCCCACTAGCGGGACCATGATTTCAGGCATCGGGTTATGCTTTTCTTTGAGGAGCGAAATGGTGGCCTCAGCTACCGCCCGCGCCTGCATCTGATAAATTTCAGGGTAAGTGATCGCCAATCGGCAGCCACGATGACCGAGCATGGGATTGAATTCGTGCAAATTGCGAATTTTAGCACGCAATGCGTTTTCATCCCACTTGAGGCGAAGCGCCAGCGCCGCAATGTCTTTGTCGGTTTGCGGTAAAAATTCATGCAGTGGCGGATCTAAAAAGCGAATGGTTACGGGGCAACCGTCCATCGCACGCAAAATTTCGGCGAAATCACCGCGCTGCATGGGGAGCAAACGATCAAGCGCTCGCACGCGCTCATCCCGCTCTTCAGCCAAGATCATCTCGCGCACAACGTCGATGCGGTCGGCGTTGAAAAACATATGCTCGGTTCGACACAGGCCCACGCCTTCAGCGCCAAAGCGACGCGCAATCTCCGCATCACGTGGAGTATCCGCATTGGCGCGCACTCCAAGCTTTCGAAATTTATCGGCAAGCGACATCATATAGGTAAATTGTTCGTCAAGAGCCGGCTCGACAGTTTTCACCTCACCCAAAAACACTTCACCTGTTGAACCGTCGAGAGTGATGAAGTCGCCCTCTTTGAGTAGATAATCGTTCACGCGAACGGTTTTTGTACGATAATCGACGTCCATTTCGCCGGCGCCAGCGACGCAACATTTGCCCATACCGCGCGCGACAACCGCCGCATGCGACGTCATGCCACCACGGGTGGTAAGAATCCCCCGCGCCTTAACCATCCCTTCGATGTCTTCAGGTGACGTTTCAACACGGACCAAAACCACCTTTTTACCTCGCTCGGCCCACTCCACCGCCGATTCGGATGAAAATACAATCTGCCCGACGGCCGCGCCGGGGCTTGCCGGCAAGCCTTTCGTAAGCCTCGTCTTAACTGCTTTCGGGTCAAGCGTAGGATGCAGAAGTTGATCGAGACCCTTTGGGTCGACCCGCAAAACCGCTTCGGTTTCGCTGATCAAATTTTCTTTCACCATGTCACGTGCCACACGAAGGGATGCTCGCGCAGTTCGTTTACCGTTGCGCGTTTGCAACATGAACAGTTGTCCACGCTCGATCGTGAATTCGATATCCTGCATATCGCGATAGTGATTTTCGAGATTTTGGTAAACTTCCGTAAGCTGTGCGTATGCCTTAGGCATAATCTCTTTGAGTTTATCAATCGGCTCAGGGGTACGGATACCCGCGACCACATCTTCGCCTTGCGCATTTACCATAAATTCGCCAAAAAATTTTCGTTCGCCCGTTGATGGATTTCGCGTGAATGCCACCCCCGTCGCAGAATCGTTACCCATATTGCCAAAAACCATCGATTGCACGTTTACGGCCGTCCCCCAAGAATCGGGGTAACCATGAAGCTCGCGATAGGTAATAGCGCGAGGCGTGTTCCAGCTTTTAAACACGGCCGCGATGGAGCCGATGAGCTGCTCACGTGGATCCATCGGGAATGGACGCCCCGTATGCTCGGCAATTTGCTTTTTGTATTTTTGTATTAGCGCCTTAAGATCGTCGATGGTCAGCTCGGTGTCACTCTTATAGCCCTTATCATGCTTTAAATCTTCAAGTATCACTTCAAGAAATGTGCCGTTCATCCCCATCACGACGTTGGAATACATCTGTAAAAATCTTCGGTATGCATCGTAGGCAAAGCGTGGATTATTCGCCGCTTTGGCAAGCGCTTCAACCGTTTGCTCGTTGAGGCCAAGATTGAGAATTGTATCCATCATGCCGGGCATAGAAACGCGCGCGCCCGAACGGACGCTCACTAACAGCGGATTCGTCGGCACACGCTCATTTGTCGCAAACTGCTTGCCCGTGAGCTGCTCAAGCCGCTTCATCGCCGCTTCGACTTCGGTTATCACTTCAGCCGGTAGTTTTTTGCCGTTTTCATAAAAAGCGTGGCACACTTCAGTCGAAATCGTAAAGCCCGGAGGGACCGGCAAACCGAGCGAAGTCATCTCGGCAAGATTGGCGCCTTTGCCGCCCAAGACATCTTTCATTTTGGCATTGCCGTCGGTTTGGCCCGCTGTAAAGAAATAGATGACTTTCTTCATA
>DAIDJH010000030.1 GCA_027451425.1 Bdellovibrionales bacterium
CAACCAAACTCAAAGCCCGACACCGATCAGTGCAAATTGATATTCACTATTTGGTGACATTGGCCCGCCGGCGAGTGTCGCTGATTGTCGGGACTGGAAAATAAAAGAAAATTATCCGAAAGTGGAGTTCTCACAAACTAAGGAGAACTTCATGGAAAAAGAAATCATCGAAGCACTGAGCTGGCGATACGCAACTAAGCTTTTTGATGCCAGCAAAAAAATTTCTGAAAAAAATTGGAAGACGCTTGAAGAAGCCCTTCGTTTGGCGCCATCTTCTTACGGACTGCAACCCTGGCGTTTCATTGTTGTACAAAATGCGGATATTCGAAAAAAGTTGCGTGAGGTCGCCTGGAATCAGCCGCAAATCACCGATGCTTCACATCTGGTGGTGTTCACGACTCGAGATAAAATCGATGAATCGTTTGTGCAATCCTATATTGATAAAATCGCCGCTGTGCGGGGGGTGCCAAAACCTTCGCTCGACGGGTTTAAAAATGCAATGGTCGGTGATGTTGTGAAAGGTCCCCGCGCCTCTCAAATTAAAACATGGACTCAGCGTCAGGCTTATATTGCGATCGGATTTTTGCTTGAAACAGCGGCTCTTCTTCATATCGACGCTTGCCCAATGGAAGGTCTTGATACCGCCGCGTTTGATAAGATTTTAAAGCTCGACGGCACGGGATGGGGTTCGGTTGCGGTTGTGACGCTTGGCTATCGCTCCGACAAAGATCAATTGGCCACAGCAAAAAAAGTGCGCTTTGACAAATCGCAAGTTATTCAAGTGATCGATTAAGCCACTCCAGCGTCTTCGGCCAAACATCTTTGGCCGAAGGTTCGTGATACGCGGGGCGAGCTTCGCAAAAAAATGCGTGACCGGCTTCGGGGTAGACCCACGAATCGAACTTCTTGTGTAAACTCTTGAGGTGCGATGCTACGGCGTCGCGATCCTCTTTGGGGATGGACTGGTCTTTTTCCCCATAAACTAAAAGTAGCGGGCAGCGAAGGTTTTTAAAATCTTCGAGAATCGGTGTGAACCCGATGTTCGGTCGTACGTGGACCATGCCGCCGCCGTAATAAGAGACCGCCCCTTTGAGGGGCAAATGACAAGCGCTCAATGTCGCCACAAAGCCACCCATGCAGTAGCCGATTGCTGCGATACGGCTGTGATCCACTTGCGGATGCTCCGTTAAAAATTGATAAGTTGCAGTTGCATCATCGAGCAATTGTGAATTTGTAAGCGCCGACAGCATCGGCATCACTTTTTTGAAATCGTCATAGCCGAGCTCGGTGTGATCGCCGGCGCGATGAAACAATTCGGGCGCCGCCGCGACGTAACCTTGCTCAGCGAAACGCACGCACAAGTGTCTGATGTGTTCGTTTACGCCAAAGGCCTCTTGAAAAATCATAATGGCTTTATGTTTTTTTGCATCGTGCTTTTTTGCTTCAGATGGTGTTGCGACAAAAATGGACATCGGGCCGTCGCCTGTTTTTACCGATGACCAGGACTCTGTGATTTTCATATCATTCAATGGTAGGGCTAGTAATTTGAATGTCAATGAGCGCAAATTACCGGTCGCGGCACCGGACTGTTGTATTTTTAAGGAACATCGTTACCATATCGTAAATATTAAACATATATGACGACTGAAAGGAGTCATCATGAAAACGAAAATCAGCTCATTGATGGGGGCACTTGTGTGCATCTCTTTTTTGGCGGGTGGTATGGCACTTGCCCAATCGGATAACGCCGCGACGCCAGCAACGCCCGGCGGGCAAGGGACGGCGGCAACACCAGCCACTCCCTCAGATATGGCGAATGATCATGCCGATCTGAAGAAGGACAACAAAGATATGCGCAAAGACCATAAAGACATCAAGCAAGATGAGCAGAAGCTCAAAGACGATGTTAAAGTCATGCGTAGCGACGCGAAAGCTGTGATGGCTGATCGAAAACAACTTCAGTTGGATCGCAAAAACCACGCAAGCGCCAGCCAGATGCAAACCGACAGAGAAAAGTTGAAGTCGGATGTTCAGGCGTTCAAGCAAGCGAAAGAGCAGGTTGCAAAAGACCGCAAAGATTTGCGAAAAGATCGCCGCGATATGCGACGTGACCGACGCGATCGTCGGCACGATATGCACGACATGCACCACGACATGCATCACCACGGTCGATAATTAAAAGAATGTGGGCTCCCGCCGCAGATCTGTGCGGCGGTGAGTTTAATTTTCTGGTATCGGGCGCCCGCTGAATTTCATCGTGGCTTCGACGTTACCGATCGTATTTGTGAAGTGACACTCAAACGGTCGCGATTTTTCTGTGAAATAAAATTGAGTACAAGATATGGAGATTACCCCGGTCGGGCCGCTGCCGGCGCCGCTAGGGATTGTGATGGGCTGATCTTTGTCGAGGGTTCCGTTGAGGTCGTCCCACTTGGCATTGGCAAAAGATGTACTGATATCGGGAGCGGCTTCTTCATACCACGATACTTGCAACAGTTTTTCCGCCTCGGGGAACAGCAGATTATAGATTTCTTCCGAGCGTGTGCGGGCTTCATAAAGCGCGGTGAAGTAGATGGTGAGTTCGTTAGATACGACCATCCCGTCTCTGTAAATTTTCATTTTTCCGCGATACATGCGTATTTCTGTCGCGCGAATGCCAGAGTTGTCTTGTGGCGGCTCTTCGTTTGTGGAGTGTGATCGTTGAACGATGGTCGTCGCTGCCACACCAGGGGTGGCGTCTGTCGTAAGCTGACAATCAAAAGCTTTCATTCTGTCGAGTTCTGAACAGTGAAGCGTTATGACGTTGGATCCCGTTTGACCGGCAAACAAGGCCGAGACGGGCGTTGTGCCGGTGATTTCTCCCGTTCGTTCATCAAACACGACATTGAACGGCAGGAGTGCGCCGTTACCGTAATTGAGTGTGGCAATCAATGGCTGTGTGGGTTCAAGTAAATCAATAAATTCATCAATTGACGGTGACGATGCCGTGGGTTTTGTCAAAATGAGCACGACCGGTTCGCGCACATTTCGCGCGAATATTGTTTTGCCTACGAAGTTTTGTTGTGTGGCAAATTTCTCAACTGAAAGGCGCCGATTTTTCAAAAGCGCGGTCGCCGATGGGCCATTGAGAGCAAGATTGAACGTCATACCATAATCAGGCGAGTCTTTTGAGTAAATGAGACCTTGAAACTGCCCATTGGAGATATTTCCGCGAATATCAACGGCGCGAGTAGTTCCGTTTGTTGAAGGGCTAAGTGCTTTTTCGGCTTGAATTGTTCCGCCGAGGCTGGGGTGAAAAAGACCGTTTTCAAAAACAACTGTTGCATCGGCACCTGCCGGTCCTGTGAATGAGACGGTGATTTCGAGATTCGGTTGCGCCGTTGGGTCCGATTGATCGCCCGGATTGAGCACGTTGGTATTTGTTGTTACCTGTATGTTGAGCGCGCCAAGCGTACTGCCGTCGAGTCTCGACGTGGCGAGGCCGGAGTACACTCCATCGGCCTGTTGCATTTTTGCCAAGCTCTCTTGCAGTTGTTCCCGCTTGTAATCGTCAAGATTGTAGTCGCGCCCACACGCCGACAGTACAAAAACTCCGACCAAGAAGAATATCGCCGACTTGCTCATAATGTCCCCCTAAGTCCTGCGTACATTGCCGTCGCGGCCAAAGTATTATCACTAAAAGCTTGTGCATGTTCGATGCCGGTTTCAACTGAAAGCGATTGAACGCCGTAGTTCGGCATCGATAAAATCCGCAAAGATAGGCCGAATGTCCCTTCGTACAGCAGGGGTGTCTTGCTAATACCATCAGAAAACGTCGATGTCGGAGCTTGTTCCCATGATGGCAGAAGCGAAACGCTGGCAATTGGTTTTAATCGATAAAAACTGTTTTGCGTGCTGAGCTCAAGACCGGCACGGACCGAATAAAAATTCAGATTTTCGGTGATGGCCAAATTGTTTTGATTGACGGGGAGTATCCCGCCTCTTTGAAATTGCGCGAAACTAAAGCCTAATTTTGGTCGCAATCGCACGGGGCCAATGGCGGCGCCATCCGTTAAAATATTCAGCGACATTTGTGGCACGCTAGCCGTGTTGTAGTTTGTTGTATCGGTTGCGTATGATGCATTTGAATAGCCTTTGGGGACCCAATTTGATGTTTCAAGTTCAACTGTATCGTGATGGGCCGGTAATAAGTGGCGATTAGATCGAAATGTCAAATTCGGCTCAGGTACTTGCACTGTGATCATGGAGTCATTCGCGTCTGCCGGAGTTGGCGATTTATACGCCCTCAAAGCCATCGATTGAATTTGTACCGGAGTGTACTTCTGCACGGTCGCCCAAGCGGTGATCGGAACATACAGCAGTGCCGCGATTAAAATCCTCACTTGTTCACCTCTTCGAGTAGATCGATCAAATCCATCATTGGTTGGCCAGAAGCGACAAAATATTGCGAAAGCGCCACGAGATAATTGTACTTGTAAGTGTTGAGTGTCGACTCGGCCTGCATGTAGGAGCTTTCAACTTGCAAAAACTGTAAAATATCGATGGTCGCATAACGGTAATTGCGTTGCGCTTCTTCGGACGAGGCGCGCCCGAGTTTGAGAGCCGTTTCTCCGGAAAGAATTGATCGTTCTGCGGATTCGAGTGTCTTGCGAGCTGATACTTGCTGATAGTTCATTTGGTTTTCGACGTTCTGGCGATCCAGTTCGGTTTGCAATTCTTGCGATGCGAATTCGCGCATTTGATAGAGCGTCGAAAAACCGGAGAAAAGTGGAACGTTCAATTCCAGCTCGACATCCCAGCCGGCCGAATCGGGAGAAAACATGTCGGACTTTTTAAACGCATAGTTCGTCATATCGCCGACGAATTGTAAGTTCGGTAGGTTTTCTCCGAGTGTCGCGTCTTTCTGATAGTCAATTTTTTTTAAATTGAGCTCGTCTTCTTCAACCTCAGGGACTTCATAAACGTGCGCCTTCAATCGCGGTTGAACCATTTTGTCAACGCTGGCGAGCGAGGGCACTTTCAGAGAGTTTTTCATTTTAAAGGAGCCCAACTTCGGGGCGCCCAAAAGGTTGGCGAGTTGAGCCACGGCGACTTCATATTGGCTGGTGGCATCGGAGATTTGCGAATCGAGCAACGCAACCTGCGTTTTCGTTTGGAGCGCGTCGAGCACCTGGTTTCGCCCGATACGTGCGCGGTGTGCGGTGGTTCGAAACGTCTTTTTGAGAATTTTAAATTCATCTTCGAGGATTTGCTTATTTCTCGTTGTGACCACAACTTGGTAATACGCTTGAATGAGCTGATTCAGTAAATCGCGACGAGCGATTTTGACGTCGAGCACGCTCAGCGTGCGATCAATTTTTGAGGCACGAATCGCGGAGATGCTGCCGAAAGCAAAAAGGGGCTGTGTGACATTCAAATCGTCTTGGTACCGGTTGTACGGGGCACCATTAAACAGTTCGAATGGGTAGACAAGGGGATCTTTCACTCGGGCTTCATTCGCCGAATATTTTATGGTCGGTAAGAGTTGCGCTTCGGCGAGAGGTGCATGCTCAGCCATTTCGTTGACATGCTCTTTCTTCTCATTGAGTTGCGGATTGAGCTCGATGGCCTTTTCAGCTGCGGCTTTAAGGCTAAGTTCGATTGGGGCGGATGTCGGGAGTGTCGCTGTGCGGTTAGTACCGTCCGCTGAGTTGACGCTGTCATTCGTATCTGCACTTAAAGCAGCGAATGACGGTGATGATGCCAACAGTAAAACAGTTCCAAAAAAAAATAGAAAAAATGCCGCGCTTCGCACTGGCACGAGCCCCTTCCCCAAAAACAGCCGTAGTTATGCCAAATTGGGACGAGGCCGTGCAAGTATAATAATGCGGCGCCAAGCCGTTATTATTACAAACGCTTGCTGTTATATTCTTTGACCCGGCCGCTGCGAATAGCTTGTACGGGGATTGGCGTGTATTGTACGCGCAATTCCGCGCCAGGGGTCACATTCAACTTCAATCTTGGGTCAAGAACGACCGAGTTCGTATTCGCATCGTAGGTAAAACCTACCGCACCAGGGTCGCTCATGCCTTCAAACGGAATATTTTGCTCGCCATACGACACGCAAATTGTTTTGCTGGGATCACAAGTGCTACCCAGGTCGTAGCCGATGATCGGTTGGTCGTTCAACGCGATCTTTTGCGTGAGGGTCTTCTGGCGGATCGATTTGCCCCACTCCGCAAATTGCGCGCCAAAATCATGGCTGCACAGAGAAACGTAATTGGCCGGGCGCTCATGCGTGCTGGGGTCAATGGGCAAATGGTTCGTGAGGCGCAAAAATTCTTCGATTTTGTACGGACGGCCGGCGTCATCTCGTGGGCATTGAGGGCCCGTCGACGGAACGATCGCCGCGAACCCCCAAACTTTCGAACTGTCGCCGCCTGACGCTTTTTTCAAATCCGCGTACAGTTCGCTGGGGCTGATGTTTGAGTCGTCGTTCGCATCGGTCATAAAAAACACGATTTTATAGGCGTTGTCTCCGCCAAAACGATATCCCAAATGATTTTGATTTATGTCGGCCAATTCTTGCAAGCCGGCGTTACCAGTAAACTCGAGAGGTTGTTGAAAGCCGAAAACCGCAGCCACCGGCGAAAACGTTTCTTCATAGTCAGGGCCGCCTTGATTCAAGTGCTGAATGTGGACCATCATGGTGTTTTTAAGTTCGCGCCGCCAGTCGGGGTCTGTTGAGGATATGAAATATTTGTTGGGGATCGGTTTGTCGTTTTGGTCTTTGACCTGGTGGAATTCGCCGCACGGATAGTAGGCGTGCGGTATTTTGCCAAACTTCTTTTGGTAAGTCGTCGATTGATAGGTGCGGGAGTCGTAGATATTTGTGACGGCAAAATGAAAATCGATCGGATTGTTGCGAGAAAATTCGTCTACAAATTGATCAATATTTTTTTCGACATCTTGAAGATGAAACCGCATGCTGTCGGAGTTATCTTCGACAAACAAAAATTCCACCTTAGGGGGCTGGACGGTTCGCAAACCAGTCGTTTGATTGACCTTCACGAGCGGATCTTTCACGTTCGGCGTCGGAGCCGCTTGCGGCGTTGGCGTCATGACCCAGCCATCGCGTGGATGTGAGCACGCGACAAGCGCCGGGATAGCGATTGCGGCGAGAATAAATCGGTCAAGAAAAAATAGTCGCTTCATTGTTGCGCTCCTTCAGAGCCGCGCTCAACGCGGGCGCCTTTGGCTTGATTTTGCGCGAGTAAATGTGGCGCCGGGCATGTTTTCACTTGTGCGGCATAATGGCCAAGTTCGTCGCTCCAAACTTCGGGGTTGGGCGAATTTGAAACGGGGAACTTCAAAACATCATCGCTATTGGTAATGTGACCCAGCGTTCGACCGCTTGCCGCTTTTTCAGCGAGCGACATGCGTTGGATAACGTCGGCCTCGATGATTTGCAGATCATGTAAAGTGGTTTTGGTTTCGGCGAGCATTCTGCGAGCCTTAAGATCGCCGGTCGCCGCACGGGCGCGCCAATCGGGCAGTCTGGTCTTGATGTTTTGTTTGAATTCTTGACTGACGGTGAATACTCCCGGAAAGTCGCAGATTTTAAGATGGGTGAGTGACGCGACAAAAAACGTGAGAGGATGAACTTGATTCTTAAACTGTGGCGCGAAAGCGGTTTGCAAAATGGCAAGAGCCGCAGCGTACTTGCCTTGGCGAGCGGTGACCTCGCCTTTTTCTTCGATGGCGTCGATCCATAAAGAAGAATTTTTGTGGATAGCATTGTATTCATTGATCGCGGCATTTAAATCGTGAACTTGTACGAGAAGCCGCGCTTTGGTGAGATGCCACATATCGCGGTCATAATCGTTCATAGCGGCGGGATTGAGGCCATCCAAAATTCTTAGGCCTGATATAGCGCGATTGCTCACCCCGAGACGAGCGGCCCAACGGATGCGATCCATCACGGTGAGCGCGCGTTGCGTGCGGCTTATCCGCGCCGTTCGCGCCGTCCGGAGTGAGATCGCCGACGCTTCTTGTAGACCGACTATAATCAGAAAGGCGACGCATCCAACAATGACGGCGAGTAACGTCCAGTTTATTCGGCGGGATAAGGGGAGGTTCATAGCAAGAACCCCACGGTCGCTGTGGTTATGATGGCGTTTTCAGCGCGCGACATCGCGACGTTGCCGGCACCCAAGATTTTATCTTGGTAACCTTGGTAACGGACTTCGAGGCGTGAAGCGAAATGTTGCGTCCACCAAAAGCCGACGCCGCCGCCGGCTGTCCATGTCGGGGCGCTATAAGCGGAAAGTCCTTCCGCTTGGGTGGTGATTTCTCCAGCTCCACCTAACACATAGAGGTCAAATTGGGTGACGCCCATGTCAAACATATTCAATTTACCGTAGAGTGGATAAAAACTAACGACGCCCAGAGTGGTGTCGAGTGGATAACTAAACGAGGCGATAGTCCCAGGTGCGCCTTGTTGGACGGCCGAACCGGCTCCTTGAGCGATGCGTTGACCCTCTGGCGTAAGCGAATTGAAGAAGCTGAAGTAACGGGCACCGATGGACCAGTGCGGGTCAATGTGCAAATCGGCGTTGGCGCCAATGCCTTGACTGTTTACGTACGAATCGCCGCCGCCAAGCATGCCGTAATCGAAGCCAAGTTCAAGTCGCCAATTGCGATCGACCGTGCGGTTCTCGACGACTTCCATCCGATCGTCGGGCTGAAGTTCGCGCGCTCGCTCTGTGATTGAGGGATTGCCGCCCAAGCTATTGAGTTCGCTATCTAGATTGTCGGCGTGCGCGGACCGCGTTATTAGCGACAGAGAAGCAAAAGCTGTGAGCGAAATGGCCGCGGCAACGGCTATGCGGTTAAATTTAAATGGTTTCATGACTTCGCTCCTTTGGCTCGAGCTGGCGCTCGCGTCGTGTGACTAGCCTTCGCGCTATTGGTTTCAGTACATTGGTTCGATCGGCCGGTGACAGCAATGGGTAAATTGATTTCCGCTGTTTGTGACGAACTGCCGAGAACAGATTTTGTATTGAGAACAAGATTGTCGTGAACGGGCGCTTGCGAACAACCGGCGTCGACTTGCATCGTGCATGTCTGGACGCATGCGCCGGTATGGCAGTTGACTTGTTGATTGAGATTGATGCCGTTGGCGTGGCAGTTCAGAGAGATATCAAGCCCACCATCTTGGATTCGAGCTTGCCCGCCGCGGACATTGACTGACTTGCCGTCAAATTTTGCCGATTCGATCGTGAGCGCGCCTTTGCCGCCGCGTGTGCCGAGTAGAAACGCCGGCAATGCGGTTTCTCCGGCCGTCACTTGCACTTGTGAAATTCCGGCACCGGCGATTAATTCCGGTTTGCCCGCCTGCGCATTGAGATTTACATAGATGGTCACGGTTTTGTTGGCCGACCAATTGTGGTTATAAAGATTGCGCGCTTCGATTGAAAACTGCGCTTCACTGTAGTGAACTTTGCCGTTGGCCAAATACCATTTCCAGTGCCAGTTTTTATTTAACTCTTTGTAAACGTGCTGGGCGAAAACACTGCCTGAGAAAACGAATTCATATTGAAAGTGCGTGTATCCTTGAGGGTCGACTCCAAGAGTTTTGACAAGCTTCGGCTGTGTCAACGCCGCCATCTGGCCGTCGTATAACGGTAGCTCGTCATTAGTATAGTCGGGACCGTTGACGATGTCGGCCGTGATATCGCTGGGTTTGTCGTAGCCTTTGGCCAACACCGTGAAATCAATTGTTACGTCTTGGCTTGAATCGACTTTTATATTTTTAGGAGTCACATCTTGTACAATTGGCACCGTTTCGTATTTGGCGAGCGTAACTGGTACAGTGGCCTGAATAGTTTGGCTGGCAAATTCCGCCTTTACGCTTGCGGGGTTGTTGCCAGTTAAAACAAACTGGACAGGGACTTGAAACTCTTTGGTCGGCTGATCAGCCGTAAGAAACGTGGGCGGCGTCCATTGCAGCTGCCAATCCCACGGGTCATTTTTTGCGGTTTGTACGAGCTTTGCGTTCAATGAGGAGAGGGTGGAGTTGCCGAACATAAGCTTGTAATTCACATTCTGCTGGCGAATGGGGCCGACGACGCTGATGTTGATTGTGTGGGGTTTGCCTTGAACAAATACCGTTGTACCATCGGTTTGGAATTGAACCATCGAGGTGATGGTCGAATACGTCTTGGGGACGATTGGAGCCGGAGGTGTGGGAGCGGCATATTTGTACGGAGATTCCAACTCAGTCATCAATTTGTTGTTTTCGTAATTCGACATCGGATCTTTTTTAAGGCCATTCGGGCCGCAACCAACAAGGATTAGGCTTGCGCAAAAAGCCACGCCGGGTATGCCGGCCAATCGGCTTAACTTATTTAGTTTATTGTACGATCGCTCCATATGTTCTCCTTCGCGCGTAGGCATAAAATCTCTGCCGCTGCCTCGCGCTCAATCATCCTTGTGACAAACGTTTCAAAACAAACGGATAGGTCACGCGCACGCTGACGTTACCTGTGGGGCGTGGGAACTTCCATCCGCGCAATTTTTGTACTATGCAACTTTCAACTCGCGGCGACCGAAGCGACGTATTCGCGACGTGCGCGGCGGTGACCCATCCGCGTGAACCAATCACGAAGTGAACCGCGACACGACCGGCGAGCCGTGGGTGCGACTGCAAACCTTCTTCGTAACAGTAGGTGACTTCACCTAAATTTTGTTGAATGACCGCATTGATTTGGTCGCGATCGAGACCGCCTTCGACAATTGAATCTTCGGCGAGCGGCTCGAAGTAGGCACCCGACGAGCCGGCGATGTGCATGTGACCGTAACCGTATCCGGGGGCGCCACCGCCGAGATCCGCCTTCGCCTGTCCGACACGGGCTTACCGGTCGACGACGGGTGGCTG
>DAIDJH010000031.1 GCA_027451425.1 Bdellovibrionales bacterium
GAGTGTTCAACCACAAGAATCAACGCCTATTATTATTTTCACCTCAATCTCATCACCATTTGCGCCGGGGATTTCAACAGCGAAAATATACTCGAAACCCTCGCGCACGAAATGGGGCACGTACTCGCGCTCAACCGCAGCCAGTATCTATTTGAAAAACGCTCGCTTATGGGGCAGCGCTTAACGACGCTTCGTCAAAACGTCTGTCAGCCCCGCAAGTTCTCATGCAACGACTGGTCACAGTTCAAAAACCAGTTCAACGATTCGCTCGCATCGCTTGACTCGTTCAAGCCGGAACTCCCCGAATTTCAACGCTGTTTAAAGCGGCAAGTGACAAAAAGCGTGCTCGACAACGCGGACTACACTCGATTTGCAAAAAGTATTATGGCCGACCGGATGTCGGATCTCGCTTCTGATGATGAATTTTTGCGTATAACCAAAGCCGAAATCCCATTCGACACAGGCAAAATGCAAATCAACCCGAATTATTTGAACCCCTGCAGCTATTATTTGTGGAGCAAAGGCGAAGAACCGATCGACGACGAACTCACCACCCTGATGTTCTTTACGTCGGAATACCGTTGCACAAAAGATGCCGACCACTTGCAAAAATTAAGAACGGCGCTCGCCACCGCCAATGACATGACCGAACGGGTGATTGAAAAAACGCTACGAATCGAAGGTGAGTTCTCGGATCGCGACCAACTTGAAATTGAAGGTTTTTCGTCACCGCCGTACGAACGATTCGCCGATGTCTTGGGGAGTTACGCCGTAGCCGATTTACTCAGCCACTTTCACAACAAAGCCGATCGAATGAATACATTTCTTGCCAGTAGCTCGTGGCAATGCTCGCCGCCTTCACTTGAGACCGATTATCCGCAAGAGAGTTCCGTCGAAGATTCGTATCTTTTTGACGATCATACCGAAGGCGACAAACGGGAAAAAGAATGGTTTTCGGGGCCGCTTCGAGCGGCTATTGGCTGTCAAAAGGATTTCGATTTTAACGAATGTTCGTTGCCGTTTAAAAATGATAAATCGGTTATGTTGAACTGACCGCCCAGTTTGGCGTACTAATAATCACAGTGCCCGACGACCGGTCGATCGCCATGGCACAAGTTGCTATACGACGCCGGTAAACGCGCTGGCGAGACCCAGTCTCCATTGGCGTCGCAAATACGGCGCACGCACTGCACGTTCGGCAAATCGACCCGGCACTTTTTCTCACCCGCCGGGTTGTGCTCGCATGTCCACTCACATTGATTATAGTTGGCATCGGGGACATGGCAGACCGCACTCGATTGCGACCACGCCACGTCTTGCGAGTTGACAGAAGAACCGCTCCCGCGCGTCGCCATAGTGTCACTGCCGTTGCCCGCCCCTGGGGCAAACTCCGTTTGCGCATTGATTTTCTCAATATCACGGGCTGACAGCGCATGTACGGAGGTCATCACTCCACCCGACGGTTCTTCGACGTAGGCACCCGCTTCATTTTTTGCAATCAAATCACTTCTCGTGTGCGCAAGATTTGACAACTGCACCCGCCCACGAAGAGTCGCGA
This sequence comes from Bdellovibrionales bacterium, assembly GCA_027451425.1. GTDB lineage: Bacteria > Bdellovibrionota > Bdellovibrionia > Bdellovibrionales > UBA1609 > RBG-16-40-8. The sequence goes on from DAIDJH010000031.1 coordinate 1,559, forward strand.
CAAGGGTAACAAAATGCCCCGATTGATCACGATTTGCCGACACAATAAAAATTGTTCCCCTCACGCCGGCCACGGCCGATTTTGTGTACACGCGATAGTAATTTTTTTTGCCGTCGTACTTCTGATTCACTTCGTTGCGAATCTCTCCCTTGAGCAAGTCGAGAACCATACGTTTTTTTTCGGCCTGCGCTTTTGAATCGCTCGCGTCGCGAATGCGAACCTCCGAATTCGGCGTCACATTGAGGCGATTGCCACTATTAAACACGACTACCGCCCGGCCATTCGGACCAGTCGCAATATGATCGTTTTCGTACAGTTCCATCGTGACGGAGATCGGAGTTTTTTGCCCATTGGCAGCGATACGCCACGCCGGTTGAGCGACATATATCACCCGCCCAATCGATTCAACTGCCTGGACGGTCGGCGCCGCGGGTGCCGCACTGTTTGCGACAGGCGCCGTTGACGCCGGCATTCGAGCCCCCACCGGCTGACCGTTCACACCTAAATTTGTTGCTGATACGGCCCCACCGCTTGCATTGGGTGCGCCATTGGAATTCCCAGCATTCGGCGTATGATCAGCCACTTTACATTCTGGCGGAGCATCCTCGAGCGGCACACACGTTGGCCGCGAACAACTTTTCACGCGATTACCACCATCGCATTTTGCCGAATAGAATGTGAGATCAGTTTGAGATTCGCAAGTTGGGTTGCAACTCAACTTTGGACACGCACAATCGTCCGCCGATGCCGAGTCCGCTGCGCTCCCGGCCAACGCTGAGAAAATAAAAATGAAAACAATTGGTGCGTTCCACAATATTCGCATACGTCAGTTACTTTTCGGAAATCTTACTAAGGTTCTTTAGAGCCAGTTTGAGACTGTATCTCGCGTAGCTTCGCCCACCGTAAAAACGTTGAAAACGCGCTCACCATCGCCGCAATAAGGCCCGCCTGCCCATCTCGGTAGCCTTGCTTTAAAAAAAACGCTTCAAAGAATTTAAAAATAGTTTTTAGCATCATCTTGATTGGCGAATATTTATTGCCTCGCTTAGCCAAATCAGCAGCCCGCAAGCCCGAATACCGGTCGATCGTCTCAATTTGAGACGATAACGTCGGGAATGGCCAGTGAAGAATATCGCCTTGCAGTGACTGAACAAGTTTAGCCTCTACTTTTTCGTGCACGCTGGTTTCAGTCCATTGCGCGCGGGCACGATGGTAGAGACGAACCTGGCGGTCGGGGTACATTCCACCATGAAGCATCCACTGACCAAGATAATTCGCTTTACGCGGAAATGAAAATGCGTCAATGTTCAACAGTTCTTCCGGCTTTTGAAACAATTTGAGAATTTCGCCCTTGGCGGCTTCACTCAACGCCTCGTCTGCATCGAGAGAAAGCACCCAATCGTTGCGAGCCAGCGCCGTGGCACGAATTTTCTGCCGGGCATAACCACGCCAGGGCTCTTGGAGTGTACGTGCCCCCAAGCGTTTGGCGATCTCAAGCGTACGATCTTGGCTGCCGCTATCCAGCACCAAAATATCCGAAACAAACGGTGCCGATCGCAAACATCGCTCTATGTTCTTTTCTTCGTTGAGCGTAATGACAATCAGAGATATCGGCAGCGTCATAGACTTGACTTTTACAATTGCCGCCGCGACAACGAATGTCAACCTGAGGTCGAACAATGAACAATAAAATCGCCACTATCTTTTTTTCCACAACATTGTTATTTGCATCATCCGCGTTTGCCTTCTACACCGTGCAAGATACCGGTGACCTACTCGCTCCCACGCAAATGGCTATTGGAGCATCCTTACAAGGGATGACGGCCGGTCCCGTACATGGCGTGAATATCCTTGGCCATCTCGATAAGGGACTAACGGATACATCCAATTTACGTTTTGAGGCGGGCTCAGGCGCCACCGATGCCGTACTCGGCGGATATTACAAATGGGTACCCTTTCCCGATTACCAAGATCAGCCCGCTGTTGGTTTTATCATGGGTGGACAATACGCCCACTACCAGGGCGCCGGTGAAATTGCCGCGCGATTTACGCCAATTGCGAGCAAAAAATTCGAGATTCATTCAGACCAAGCGAATGGCACGATTACACCTTACGTCGCTGTGCCTATCGCTATGGCCAACTACAACAGCAGCACATTAGTGCCAGTGCAAATCACTCTTGGCGCCAAATACCACGATGACCGTGTGAAAATATGTGATTTTCTGGCGGAACTCGATTTCGACGTGAATCAAGCGCCGAACTCAATCGTGCTCGGCGTTCAATTCGCTCCGTTTTAGTTTACGTCCTTATATTCAGCGTCGATCACGTCGCCTTTGTCGTTCTTTTTGGCTTCACCGGTGCCACTGTTATCACCTGTCGCACCGGGCGGCGTGGGGCCACCGCCTGCCGCTCCCGCTGCTTTGCTTTTTTCGTACAAAGCGCTCGACAATTTGTGGCTGGCTTGCGTGAGTCGATCGAGCGCGCCTTGGATTTGCGCTAGACCCGGTCGATTTTGCAGCACTTGCTTTGCATCATTGATCGCGGCTTCCGCATCGGCTTTATCCGCTTGTGACAGTTCGCCGCCTTTTTCGCGAATGAGCTTTTCAGTTTGATAGACGAGATTATCGAGATTATTGATCGCCGATACCTCTTCATGTTTTTTCTTATCTTCTTCGGCATGCGCCTCAGCGTCTTTCACCATGCGATTGATTTCATCCTCGCTTAAGCCCGATTTCGCCGTAATCTTGATCGCCTGCTCCTTGCCCGTACCTAAATCTTTAGCCGACACATTCAAGATACTGTTGGCGTCGATGTCGAACGTAACTTCGATTTGCGGCACTCCGCGCGGAGCAGACGGGATGCCCACCAGCTCGAATCGTCCAAGCGCTTTGTTGTCTCGTGCCATTTCACGCTCACCTTGCAAGACGTGGACATCCACGCTCGTTTGACTATCGGCAGCCGTAGAGAACACCTGCGACTTACGTGTGGGTATGCGCGAGTTGCGCTCAATAAGCTTTGTCATTACTCCGCCCAAAGTTTCAATACCCAAAGACAATGGCGTGACGTCAAGAAGTAGAACTTCTTTCACTTCACCAGACAACACACCGCCTTGGACCGCAGCACCAAGCGCGACCACTTCGTCAGGGTTCACCGATTGGTTAGGCGCTTTGCCAAATAATTTTTTAACCGCTTCTTGAATTTTCGGCACACGTGTCGAACCGCCGACAAGCACAACTTCATCGATCTCAGATGCGCTGATGCCGGCGTCTTTCATACATTTACGGCAGGGCTCAAGACTGCGTTCGACAAGATCGTCAATCATTTGTTCAAATTTGGCTCGCGTGAGCCGTAAGTTTAAATGCTTAGGCCCGCTTTGATCGGCTGTAATGAACGGCAAATTGATGTCGGTTTCCATCCGTGAGCTGAGTTCGATTTTCGCTTTTTCGGCCGCTTCACGCAACCGCTGAAGAGCCATTTTATCATTGCGGAGATCGATGCCCGATTCTTTTCTAAATTCATCGACCATCCACTCCAAAATGCGATGATCGAAATTATCGCCGCCCAGGTGCGTGTCGCCGTTTGTGGCTTTAACTTCGACGACATTATCGCCCACTTCGAGGATAGAAATATCGAACGTGCCTCCGCCAAAATCGTAAATCACAATTTTTTCGTCTTTTTTCTTATCAAGACCATACGCCAACGCCGCTGCGGTCGGCTCGTTGATAATCCGGCGCACATTTAAACCCGCAATACGGCCGGCGTCTTTCGTCGCTTGCCGTTGAGCATCGTTGAAATAGGCCGGCACAGTGATTACCGCCTCAGTGACCTCCGAACCAAGATAATTCTCAGCCACCTTTTTCAGCTTCATCAAAACCTGCGCGCCCACTTCTTCGGGACTTACCGTTTTACCTTTCACGTCAAAGGCGCAATCCTGATTTTTTGGTACAACTTTATAGGGCACGAGTTTCATTTCTTCGCCAACTTCAGAAAAGCGCCGACCAATGAAACGTTTCGAAGAATAAATGGTGTTTTCAGGGTTCGTAACCGCTTGGCGTTTGGCGATTTGCCCCACCAAAATTTCATCATCTTTCGTGTACGCCACGACTGACGGAGTGGTCCGACCGCCCTCTTCGTTCACAAGGACTTTTGCCTCGCCACCTTCCATAACCGCAACCACCGAATTTGTCGTACCTAAATCAATGCCGATAATTTTGTTCATTGAGCTTTCTCCTCTTTACCTCATTCCAACTTGGGGTCGACTCTCGATTCGTCAAGCCCAACCGGTGTTATAAAGCCGCTACCCTTTGCGCCGGCCAAAAAAACCGCTGGCCTCTAGCACTTCGACGCCCTTATCTTTGGCTATTTCGCGTAAAAGTTCCTCTTCTTTTTTGGTCAGTTTTTTAGGGAATTCAACTTTTAAATGATAAATTAAATCGCCACGGCGGCCACCACGTAACGAAGGCACCCCTTCACCATGGAGCTGAACTTCAGTCCCATCATGACTTCCAGGTTGTACAGTGAGCTTCGATTGACCCGTTACCGTATCAACCTCAATCTCGCTGCCAAGAAGCGCCTGCAGGTAGCTGACAGAAACTTCGGCGTGAAGACTTTGGCCGTCGCGTTCAAACCGTCGATCATCTTTAACCAATAGTTCAACATAAAGATCACCGGTCGGGCCTCCGGCAAGGCCAACTTCACCTTCACCGGTTAGCCGCAGTTGCGTGCCTGTCTCAATGCCGGGGGGAACTTGAATGCTAAGTTTTCGTTTGACGGGCTTTCTACCGCGCCCCTTACAATCGGTGCATGGTTCTTTAATGGTCACACCTTCGCCGCGACAGGCGGGACAGGTCGTGGCCATTGTGAAAAAGCCCTGCTGGCGAACGACTTGACCGCTACCGCCGCAGGTCAAACAAGTTATCGGAGACGTCCCCGGCTTCGCACCCGAACCTGAACACGTTTTGCAAGCTTCGTCCGTATCGAATTGGATCTCTTTCTGCGCGCCTGAGATCACGTCTTTTAAATCGACTTCAAGTCGGTAACGAAGATCCGAACCTCGCCGGGCGCGAGACCGACCACGTCCACGAGTGCCTGGCCCACCCATGCCCGGACCAAAGAAGTCCGAAAAAATATCGCCGAACGCGCTGAAAATATCGTTAATATCGTGAAACCCTTGCGGGCCACCGCCTGCACCGCCGAAGCCGCTGTTCACTCCTGCATGACCAAAACGATCATACCGCGCACGTTTTTCGTCGTGTGAAAGCACGTCGTAAGCCTCGGCCGCTTCTTTGAATTTGTCTTCAGCTTGCTTGTCGCCCGGATTGCGGTCGGGGTGGTACTTCATCGCCAGTTGGCGATAGGCTTTTTTAATTGAATCTTTGTCGGCTGTTCGTGAAACGCCAAGGACTTCGTAATAATCTCGCATGCGTACTGTTATAGTGGAGTCGAATCACAGGCTGTCAAGTCTTCGGACGTTTATAAATTTCTTGGCCAACTCGCCGGATATGTTCCACCAAAGCGGGATTCTCAATTTGTCGCAAGATCGACAAATCGAATTTGTACGGCAGCATCAGGTCGTCGAGTTCTTCGTCGATTCGATAAATAGTCTCGATATTTAAGTCCGCGCCCTCAAAAGTTAAATCGATATCCGAACCCGGCTTGAAGTTGCCCTTCGCGCGAGAGCCGTAAACGATGGCGCGCTCAATTTCGGGGTGTTTAGCAAAAACGCCTTGAATCGCAGCGATTGTCTGGTCTTTTAAACCGAATTTCATGGCCGTCGTCACCGCTTCACGATTCGAGTGCCGCCATTTTATTTTGCAGTTCAACAAACAGCGGGAAGTATCTCGCGACAATTTTCTGTATGAGCTTATTAGCCGTGTCTTTGTTGTAGGTATGAGAAGAGAGATTGCGACTCCCAATCATGTCCATCCACGATTCGCCGTCAGAAACGAGGTTCAATCGAAAACCCTCGCGCGTGGCATCGCGTGACCCAATAATCGAAGCATGGCCGTGAAATTCAATATAGTCTTTTAAAAGATTCCAGGCCAGTTCGTGAGTAAATTCAAACGCTTTAATCAGGCCCTGCTTTTCGATGTTTGAAAGCTCGCGCGCGCGCCCCAACTCGACGCACTCTTTGAGTTGCGAAAGCGCATTTTTGTAACTATCGAGCCGCTGCTGCCAACGAACGTCAACTTTGTTCTTCAACGTCCCGTCCCACGCGCGCCAAATAAAAAGAAACTGTTGGCCCTTAACGGTCGGCAAAGCCTCTTAAACATAAAGTAATACTTTAATATTTTTTATAAAAAGTAAAGTATAACTTTATAAAATCTATTTCATCCGGTCTTTGTCGGGCGCGACTGGATTTTTTGGCGGAGCTTCTTCTGCCTTGTGCTTGGCCTCAAGCTCAGCCAACCGCTTATCGATTAGCGCAAGCCGCTCACGCGCTTTTTGCAAACCGATCGAACTGGTATCGGGGCGTTTCAAAAAATCTTCAAGAACGATTTTGGCGACCTGAAGACGCCCCGTCTCTTCGAACAATTTGCCGGCTAAATATTTGCACCATTCCGGTGATCCCGGCTGCTTGCCGGCAGCTTGATACACTTTTGCGGCTTTCAAATAATCCTGTTCTTCGTAAAGATAGTGATAACCCGCGCGAGTCAAAATCGGCCAGTCGTTCGGAAAGTTTTTGACCGCTTTATCAAAAAGCTTAGTCGCTCCATCACGATCATCGACCATCACGCTCAAAGCCATCGGCCCCACTCGTTGCGGCAAGCGCCAGCGCGGCGCGAGCGTCATGACAAGATCGAGCATGTGATAGACCCAACCGTCTTTGCACGAGGCCACACGATGCTTGCCGATACGAACAGTGACGTGATGATGTTGCTCGCACATACCGATATCTTGTAGAACGCGCACCCACGCCGAATCGGCAATGACGTCCGAATAGCCCAAAGTGAAATGGCGAGTTGATTCTGGAATCGCAAACAATATAGGTCGCGAGTCAGATTTTTTGACAATTTGATGACTGGCTAGCGCGAGCGCGCCCGCCGCAATCGCTAAACAAAAAAATAGGCGGGACTGCAATCCCGCCTTAAGCTGTTTAAATATCATTAAAATTTAGTTCGCTACTGTGCAATCTGTAACCTGGGTAAAATGCTTACTCTGGTCAACCCACCAGTTGTCGGCCACCATGCCACCACAGTCGGTTATCGATGCAGCCTTGAACGTAAATACGCCAGTCGCCGGATCGTTAGACACGTTACCTGCACTAGTAGCTGGCGATACCGCCTGCGTCGCAGCTGCTGCATCTATTGCGCAAGGAACACCCGATGGGCTAACAACGTTGGGGCAGTAGTGTTTAATGTCCCACGAATTTGCCTGGGTGATCACAGTTTGAGCCTGAACATAGGCCCCGTTATTGCTTTCATTAGCGGCCATACTGTTGGGTTCACACGAAGCGCCAGTTGCAACAGGGCCCGCACAAGTCGCCGCAAAACCGGCATTCGTTCTCAGCGCCATACCCTCAGGCGCAAAACCCATAATTGCAAAATTAGTCGAATACCCCTCATACGAGGCAAAGGCTGATTTTTCACCATCATAGATTGCTGACAGCATTGTCTTACCTTCCGCAGCGCGGGCGCGGCGTTGGAATTTTGTGTAGTTTGGAATTGCCACTGCGGCAAGAATTCCGATAATGGCCACAACGACCATCAACTCAACGAGCGAGAAACCGGCATTTGATATCCGGCTGTTTAAGCGTTTCATTTTTCCTCCCCTATACGTACATCTTTTTGTTTACGTATGATTTTGTTTACGCTTCTTTTTTTGCACATTTATCGTTTCACGTATCGGCTCATCACGACCACTACTTAAGCGCCGCAACTCTTACGAAGACATGCGCGCTGGCGCCGTTCACGGTCTCTTGAGTTCCACTAAAAATTGTAACAAGAAATAAAGAATCGGCAACTGCGGTTCATTCGAAAATCGCGCGATATCGAGACACAATTCGCATCGAATCGAGACAAAAATCGAGCGAGAAGCAATTTCTTTCGAACCTACGACGTTCGGCTAGATTTTTTTGGAATTTTCAAACCTAAACAAAATCTAATTTTCATGTCTCGTTTTGAAACGGCGAAACGGCACCAGATGACTTCGAAAGTGGAATAAAAGTAGAATAAAACCATAGAGTGACAAAATGTCCCAATTGGGATAGGCTCTGGCCAACTTGGCTAAGCTCTGACTCGATAGTCCACCCAGGCGATCTATAAACGGCAAACGAAACGAGAAACACAATGGCACGAGAATTGAACTCTCCGAACGTAGGGATCAAAAAGAGGGAATTCAAAATGAATCAAAAAATTGCGGTTGTCGATGATGACCCCGAAATGGGTCGCGTTGTAAAAGATCTTCTTTCTACTGAAGGCTACAGCGTCGCGCAGTACCTTTCGGCGAGCGAAGCTTTGGTCAAATTCAAAAAAGAACGCCCAAACGTTCTTATCACCGATCACAGAATGAAAGGCATCGACGGCCTCATGTTCATGCAAAAAGTGCGTGAAGAGTATCCCGATATCGTCACCATTATGATGACAGCGTTCGGGTCGATTGAAACCGCCATCGAAGCGATGAAACTCGGCGCTTATCATTACATTGTAAAACCATTCAAAAACGATGAGCTGCTTTTGCTTGTTGCCCGCGCTGCGGAGAGATCCGCGCTTCAACACGACAATTCGGTACTACGGCAAGAGCTTCACAAGACGTTCGATTTGCAATCCATCGTCGGCAAGAGCGCCGCCATGCTTGCCGTTTTTGACACGATCAAAATGGTGAGCGAGGCCAGCGCCAACGTTCTCATTCGCGGCGAAAGCGGTGTGGGTAAAGAACTTGTCGCGCGCGCTATCCACAACACGGGTCCGCGCAGTTCCGGACCGTTCGTACCGATCAATTGCACCGCCATCCCAGAAACACTTCTCGAAAGCGAACTATTCGGTCATGTTCGCGGTTCTTTTACTGGAGCTATAGCTGACAAAAAAGGTTTATTCGAAGAAGCTCACGGCGGCACGCTATTCTTGGACGAAATCGGTGAGCTGCCCCTGGAGTTGCAGGTGAAACTGCTTCGCCTGATCCAGCAGGGTGAGATTGAAAAGGTCGGCGTAGCGGGTGTCTCCAAGGTCGACGTGCGGACTATCGCGGCTACGCACCGCAACCTGC
>DAIDJH010000032.1 GCA_027451425.1 Bdellovibrionales bacterium
TTTGAGAACGGGGCTTCAGGCATCACCGAAGATTTGCCGTTCACGCAAACGGGCGAAAAATATGAACCCGTAACAATCGAGCTAGAGAGGATTACGCTCAAAGTTTATTTCGAGACCCCTCCGTCGGCACGTTGGCTTGAGGACGTGAAAGCCAATTTTAGCGGAGCACGCTTTGCGCTGCACGCTGAACTGAAGCGGGATTGGCTGGCGGAGTGGAAGAAGGGATTTACCGCTTTTCCGCTCGACAACGAAAAGATGATTTGGGTTGTGCCGAGCTGGCTTCCGGTGCCGTCAGAGGCTTTGAAAGCGATTCGCATCGATCCTGGCATGGCCTTTGGCACGGGCACCCACGAAACAACTCGCCTAGCCGCGCTACTTATTTTAAAAAACAAAATATATTTAGAGAAATCCAAGTCGGCGCTTGATGTCGGCACGGGTACGGGCATTTTGGCCATGTTGCTGGCGCATGCCGGCGTCTCGCAAGTAATTGGTAACGACATCGATCCTGAAGCGCGGCGCGTGGCCCGTGAGAATATCGAGATCAATCAGCTCGCGGACGTCGTGCAAATTGTCGATGAATCAATTGAAAAAATCACCGGCGTATTTAATGTTGTGGTGGCCAATATTATCGACGGGGTACTGATAAAAATACAAAACGATTTAAGGGAGCGAGTGTCGGCAAATGGGCATTTGATTCTGACGGGAATTCTTCAAGAGCGTGAAGAAGGTTTTTTGAGAAATTTCAAGTATCCTGATTTCGAACTTATCGAGAGACAACAGTTGGGTGAGTGGGTAGGGTTCCATTTTCAACACAAGAGTGCAAACGGGGGCGGGGGCAAATGAATTTGCGTCGCATTTGGCTGGAGCCTGAACCTGCTTCACAAACGATTGCGGTCGGCGAATCGTTTGAGCTGCCGAGCTCGGCGTTTCATCATGTCGCACATGTTACACGACTTTCAGTCGGCGATGTGTTTGAGGGTATAAATGGTTCAGATGTCGCACTGGAGTTGCAGCTCATCGAGGTGGACAAAAAATCGGCTGTTGTAAAAGTTATTGAAACTCGCAAACTCCCCACGCCAGGAGAGCCCCGAATTCATTTGGCCTTTGCCGTAAGTAAATGGGAAGTTACTGAAAGCGTAATTGAAAAATCCGTGGAACTGGGTGTTTCCGCGTTTCAGCCGCTTTTGACGGCGAACAGTTTTGTTAAAAAGCCGAATGATATCAGCGAGGCGCGAGTCGACAGATGGCAAAGAATTGTGCGGTCGGCAACTGTACAATCCGCGCGTGGGAGTCTAATGGAATTACTTCCGCCAAAAAATTTAGCGGAATTTCTCCAAACTGTTCACCAGGATGGGCAGGCAGCGTGTCTGTTTGCTTATGAGGGAGTGTGCCCTCAAGACATCCGCAGTACGCTGGCGGACTTGCTTAAAAGCAAACCGAGCCGACTGTGGGCGCTAGTTGGGTCTGAGGGCGGATTCAGCGACTCCGAAGTGGAGAGAATACGCTCATTCCAATTGACCCCTGCGACGATGGGGCCGCAGATCCTACGTGCGGAAACGGCTTGCCTGGCTATTTTGAGCGTCATAAAGTATGAAACCGGGAACATGAGGTGAGGAATGGATATCGATGCCAACAATTCAATAGATGACTTTGAAATGAAGCCGCTTACGGCGGGGCTTGGTTTTCATAAGAAATCGGTGAGCCTCAAAGAGCACTTGTCAAAGACGGGCCTTGCGGAGCAAGCGGTTCGCCGAGCTGCCGGTTCGAGTGCATTGCCGTCGGCTCCACCGAGCGAACTCATCGAGACGGCGCGGCCGCGATCGTCGCGTGAAATTATCGACGAGCTTCACAGCGCGCTCAAGACAAGACCACAGGCCCCCAAGGCGGCACAATTGTCGGCAATTTTGCCCCGTGAAATTGGTGATGTGACTCCGGCGCGTCCGGTGATTCCAGAACCGCAGCCTCTGCGCTCGCCGGATCCGTTGAGCCGCGTGAAGTTTCAAATCCCCGAAAAATCAATCGCTGATTCTGTAGGGGTACGCCGTGGCGCTCACGACAACATGGTAAAGCCGTTGTCGCCGGTGGCCGTGAGTATTCCGGCTTTAATTTTAGATTCGTTGGTGGTTTTGGCAATTGCGCTCATATTTCTTGTCAGTTTGATTGTCGTGACAAATATCAAATTGCCGGCCGTTATTGAAAGTACGCGCGGTGAATTTGCGACTCAGCTCAGCTTGTTTGTCTTGTATCTCGCGGTTTTTGAAATTTACGCGATTGTGTCGCGCAGCTTTTTTAACGCCACGGTTGGCGAGTGGACGTTTGATCTGCAGCTGGGTAGCGAGGCACAAGTGCGAAAGCCGCATTATCCAGTGTTGGTTTTGTGGCGCTCGATCATGAATCTCATGACGGGTTTAATTTTATTGCCGCTTTTTTCGCTCGTGTTCAATCGGGACTTGGCGGCACGACTGAGCGGGCTCCAACTTTATAGAAAAAATTGATTCTCGCATCGTGAGGCATCGTGGGCCGATTTCAACCCGAGCTCTCTCAATTTTTAAAAATTCTTTCGAATGAAAGAAAAAGCCGTCGGGTTGTGTTCACCAACGGCTGTTTCGATCTTCTTCATGTGGGCCATGTTCGATATTTGCAAGAAGCGCGAAGCCTCGGGGATTATTTGGTTGTGGGTATAAATTCAGACGCGAGCGTAAAAAAGTTAAAGGGGCCATCGCGACCTCTACAAAATGAGAGGGATCGCCTTGAAATTATAGCGGCTCTTGAATGCGTGAACTTGGCCACGTTGTTCGGCGAAGATACGCCTGAATCATTGATCCGCCATGTACGGCCGGAGGTTCTCGTTAAAGGGGGCGATTGGCCGATAGAAAAAATCGCAGGAGCTCCGTTTGTACTTTCATACGGCGGTGAAGTTCGCTCATTGCAATTTGTCGAAGGACATTCAACTACGCAACTTATCGAGAAAATGGGTCACAACCGATAGCCTAATTTTAGGCTGTAGACGGTTTCTTGATAGCTGTCGATTTGAGCTGAAATAAAATAAGGTGACAATTCGACGTCCATCCCAAGAAAGAAATGGTCGCGCTTGCCGTTTTCTTTGAGGTAGCCATTCGGGTCGTTGGGCGAGCCGGTTGGGTTTGCGGCCTGATTCGCGGGGTCACTCATGTCTAAAATAGTGTTCATGAATTTATTGCTGCCGTAGAGCACACCCCCGCCGAAATAAAGAGCGTAATTTTTCAAATTCCAACCCGCCATTAAATCAGTGCCTAAAGTTTGATTAATAAATTCGTCGTCGATGTTGAAGGAGTCGTAGTGCAGCAGAGCGGATAGGGTAAGCGGGAGACTGTCAGCTTCATAAAAGGCCCACTTCGCCATCCCGCCGTATTCTGAAATTTCATTCGAATTCACAAATGGCACGAAATCGATATAGACGTCGACGTTGTGGTAAAGCCCTTTACCGATCGATATTCGATTGTACTCGAGACTGGTCTCGTCCCCGTTGCCGGAGCCCAGGCGCGCGAGATCCGTTGTGTCAATAAATTCGGACGTGATGCCGACTTCGAAACCTGAGTGTCCACCAAGGGGATAGGGATTACTCAAAAATTTCGTGCTTGAGCCGTATCCGACAATTTGCGTGACTTCGTTTAAGTCGGAATTTTTAAGATCTCCAGGCAAACGCCAGGCGTGCGCAGAGACTGCCGTCAGGATGAAAAATCCGGCAGAAACAAAATTAAGTATTAATCCCGCGAATCTCGGGCGCCTAAAATGCGACACTCCATAAGCTTAGCTAGACGCCGGCGTGGGTTCAATGACCTTGATAAGAGCAAGTGACTTTTGCAGATCCGCGACAATCGTTGCGTTACCTGCGTAAACAGTTAGCACATGTTCAATGACCGGAATAAATCCGTTGTAGGCATCGACAAGGCTGGTTTGCGGAGAGGCTCCTGTCGCACCGGGGGTTGGTGTTGACGTGGGGGTGCGCGAGGCAAGGTATGTCGTTGTCGAAACATTGAGCACTTCAGCCGCAGTGAGGATGACTGTTTCATCAGCGAGCGACTGAGAAAATATCTGCTTGAGTAGGGGCACTTCATTGAGTGTGCTGTAAGCATCGATGTATTGAGCATCCGCGCTCATCACGGAGGAGTTGCCACTATCGGTTTTAAGTGCGCTGACTAGAAATGAAAAACTTGATGCGCTCGGTGTGGCATTGGCGGCGTATAGGGCGAGCATTTCTTCGTCTGCCGTCGGTTGCGCTGCCATGGCGGCAAGAAGTTGATAGAAAACAGCCGATGAAACTTGGTCGTGTTGGTAATCTTGAACAAGTTTTGCGACGGTTGCTTGCGTTGTCGTCGGCAGCAACAGATTGACCCAATCGGAGTAAGTTGACATGTCGTTGGCTCCGCCGCCGACTCCACCGTTGGGGCTTACTGCCCCGCCGGCTCGTGGTGCACCTGTTGCTACGCCTCCCGCCGGGGGGGGTGGTTGAGCAGAATTATTGTCATTGGGATTTATTTGCGCGGTTTGTGCCATTTCGGGGACCTGTTGCATGCGCCCGCGGGCATTTTTCGTTTTCTTCGCAAGCTTAACTGTCTTTTTCTTTTTTGTGACATTGGCTTTGCCTTTTTTCATGGCAACGCGACCGCCGCTAAAATCATAGGACTGCTTTTTTGCCGGCGAGCCCATAACATGCATTCCACGATTTAGACGCGCTTGTTCTCCGGCTTGGATACGGTCAGCGAGCATCTGGTTTTCGCTGACATGAAACGGTGAAATATCGGCATCATCTAAAATCATTTGTTCGTGCGAGCCCGTGATTCTCGAATGGCGGATACTTTTCAACACCTCAACAAACAAACCGAGAGCTAGGAGGAGCGTGATAATAATGATTTGATTCGAACGAGAATCATCCATGACCCTTTCTAGGGCAGAAAGCGTGCCGGCCGCTTGTTTTGTAACTAGTTGAAATTGTTGCGATTAATTTTGACTCTCGGCGGGTAGCAAAGAGCTTTGTTGTTTAAACTTCAGACAGGTGGACAAGCGAGATTAAAAACCCTAAGATTTTCAATAACTTAAATAAAGTACGGAGACGATGTGTCCGGTGACGATCTGCGCGCACTTTTATTGGCGATTCAACGCGAATACAGCCCCGTTGCGATGGCTAAACTGCTTACAACGGTTGAACGGTTTGGTCCGCGGGCTTTTGCATGTGAAGAAATATTGGAACCTAAGCATTTATCCTTTCGAATTGGCATTACTGGACCGCCCGGAGCGGGCAAATCCACACTCATAGGGCAAATTCTCGATCAATTGAGTCGCGGCGGAAAGCGTGTGGGGGTAATCGCGATTGATCCGACGAGCCCCATTTCTCATGGGGCAATTCTTGGTGATCGCATTCGCTACAGTGATCAATCGCTTAACTCAAATGTGTTTATTCGCTCGCTCGGTTCGCGTGGCAGTCTTGGCGGTCTCGCCGCCCATGCCTACCTTCTTGCGCGGGCATTCGACGCCTGCGAATTCGACCGCACAATTATTGAAACTGTTGGGGTGGGACAAGTTGAAGTTGATATCATGAATGTGGCAGACGCGGTGGTTTTGGTTCTTGTTCCGGAATCGGGTGATTCGGTGCAAGCGATGAAAGCGGGAATAACTGAAGTTGCTGACCTTGTTATTGTGAATAAAAGTGATCGGCCAGGAGCTGAAGCGTTTCGCCGCGAAATTGAAGCGCAGTTAAATAAACCGGTACTGGCGATTTCGGCGACAGAAAATGTAGGTATCGATTCATTGATGGAGTGGCTCAATCACGCAAAAGCCAACGACAGATGGCGTGAAAAAAGGTTCGCTCCCAATCGACTGCGTGCCGAGGCTATTGCGCTCAAGCGCGACGAAATAGAAAAGCAAATTTTAAAAGCAATCGATCAAATTGAGACGGTCAGTGCGCTGAAAGACCTGTTCCCCTAAAATTACGGCAACATAAATAACGCGTAGCATCAAGTAGTTTACCAAGACTTCCGATGGGTAACTTGGGCGCGTGTGCGCCCAAGGGGTGCCGTGTGCGTGTGTCAAAATTTGAGCCACATGTATTAGGCGGGCCGCCAATGGACGACGCTGATCTGGTCTTTAATTCATTGGCTGAAGAAAGCGAAATTATAGGCGAAGTCGAATCGGCTCAAAATGACCCAGTAGAGGCTTCAGTTGTTGAAGAGCGAAGCATTAAGGAGTCGATAGTTCGCTTGGCGGACTATCTCAAAAATAGAAAAAACTCCCAAAAGACGAAGGTTGCAGTTGCGATAGGTCGGTATATTTACCAAAGAGATCAAATTTTTAACGCGCGCAGCAATAAATACCTAAAGATTTAACGCGATGCGCCGATAAATAAATTGACTACATGCATAAAAGATCCGTGGGCGCTAAGTCCAGGTTTCAATCGCGGGGGTTGGTGAACGCGAATTAGGCCTGGGGAGGGGTGCCTTTATGGCGTTACGAATTGGTTCTAATATACCGTCTCTTACGGCGCAACGGTATCTAACTAAAAATCAGCGGCAAGTTGAGGCCTCGTATCGCGCGTTAGCCTCTGGTTCCCGATTAAGCAGCCCGCAAGATGATGCGGCCGGTTTTGCTATTAGCGAGATCCTGCGCTCGCAAGTGTCGAGTCTGGGGCAAGCAAAAAGAAACGCTGAAGACGCACAGGCGATGGTGCAAACCGCTGAAGGGGCGCTTAACGAGCAGAACAATATATTGGTGCGAATGCGTGAACTGGCCGTCAACGCGGCAAGTGATACGATAGGCGACAAGGAGCGGGGTTACGTAAACGATGAGTTTTCTCAGCTTCTTTCGGAGTTTGATCGAATCGCGAAATCAACACAATTTGGCTCAAAGAAATTGCTCTCGGGCACGAATGAGAATTTTTCATTTCAGGTTGGCGCGAACAAAGGGGCTGAAAACGAAATTCGTTTTAAGCTCAAAGCGGATACGCGAGCTTCAGCTGTCGGTATTGATGGGCTGGATGTCTTAGAAAAAAGCGACGCCAGAGATGCGCTTTCTTCGATTGATAATGCGATAGATAAGCTGGCCGGTACGCGCGCAAAGTTAGGTGCCGTTCAAAGTCGCTTTAATTTCGCAATCGACAATCTTGATGTGCAAAAGGAGAATATGGATTCGGCGAGATCGGTGATTGCCGATGTGGATGTTGCTGAAGAAACGAGTCGGCTCACGCGCGCGCAGATCCTCAATCAAGCGGGTATATCCGTGTTGGCGCAGGCCAATTCATACCCCAAAACGCTGCTGAGGCTTATCGACTAAGACAATAACGCAGCGCGCACAGAAAAAATTTTTCTGTTTAATTCACTCATATAATCAATAACAAGACGCATAGCCCCAATTTATCTCTAGACCAAGGTCTAAAGAAAACTAGACCTTGGTCGATGAGTATCGTGAACAGTTGGAGCACGCCAGATGAGGCTCTCCAACAAACACTAAACGGAGGGCTAGCAAATGGGCTTACGAATTAATACAAATATCGCATCTATCGATGCACAAAGGCAGTTGGCAAAAAACCAACACCGTCTTGAGCACGCACAAGAGGCGCTCGCTTCGGGTAACAGAATCATCCACGCTTCGGACGATGCCGCAGGTCTTGCGATCAGCGAAAACATTCGTGGGCAGGTGGCTGGCTTAAAAATGGCTAAACAAAACGCATTGAATGCGACATCTATGTTGCAGATCAGTGAGGGCGGTTTGAATGAAATTTCTAACATCTTAATTCGCATTCGAGAATTAGGCGTTGAGGCGGCGAGTGATACTGTCTCACACACAGAGAGAAAGTATTTGAATGAAGAAGCACAGCAATTGAAGCAAGAATCGAATCGAATTGCCATGAGTACGCGGTTTGGTAAAAAGCGACTTCTCGCAGGCGATGATGGCGGGTATATGGAATTCCAGGTTGGCCCGTTCGCCGGAAAAAACAACAGGGTTAAGGCCATGATGATTGCCGACGCGAGAAATTCCACGTTAGGAATTGACGGCGTCTCGGTTGCGGATAAATCCAGCGCACGAGATACCTTGGTGGCTGTCGATGCGGCCATTAATAAAGTCAGTAAGATTCGTGCCGATTTCGGAGCTGTACAGAGTCGGTTGCAAACGGTGAACGATAACGTCGAGATCCAGTATGAGAACCTATCCGCAGCTAAATCGACGATTTCGGATGCCGATATCGCTTACGAAAGTGCTGAAGCGGCCTCTGCGCAAATCTTGCACCAAGCTGCGATCAATACCCTCGCGCAAGCCAATACAAATGGCATGGCGGCACTGAAATTAATCAATAGTTGATACCACGGGGCGACGTTTGAGATCCGTCGCCCGCGGATCAAGATTCAAGCGTCGTTCCTTTTGAGCCCGCCCTGGGGACCCCCACTAACCCCCAGGGTTTTTTAGCTGAAGGTCCATGTACTATTCATAAAATCTTGACGATAAGACGAGCGTGAACATACGAACGATTTCGAATCCAGTATTACCGGTCGATATGCATAAGATTCACAGCGCGCGAGGTGTTGTGACCGATGTGAGTTCTGAAGACCGAGACCCCAACGGACGTCGTGGCCAAGACGATGAGCCCGATAAAAATCCGCTCAACGAAGAGGAAATGAAACGCGCTCGCGAATATCTTGATAACTTGACCGGTCTAAAAGCCAATGGACTCACTGTTGAACTGGACGCGTCTGGCGATTTGCAGGTCTTTTTGATTAAGGACCAAGATGGCCATGTCGTTCGTCGCATCGTCGAATGGGAGATGCGAGCCCTTCTTGATTCATCTGACAAAAAAGTCGGGAGCATTTTTGACCGCGCTGCCTAGATCCCTTGCTTAGAGTCCGCCAAAAGTCGAAACGACGGATTATTGACTCACGGTTTTCGTTCTAAATCGAAGAAAATATATACATGCCGCATATTACATTCAGCGGAATTAATACAGGCCTGCCTCCGAATCTCGTTGATCAACTCATCGAGGCGGAAAAAATTCCTGTTAAACAATTGGAAGCAAAGAAGGCCAAGTCCGAAGAGCGACTCAAGCTTGTGATGGGCTTGCAAGGCATGGTCACTAAAATCGATGGAACACTCAATAGCCTTGCATCAGTAACCGGATTCAATGACATTAAGATGGAAAGTGGCGACCCCAATATCCTCACGGGCACAGCCGGTGCAAATACGCCAAAAGGGAGCTGGAACGTTGAAGTAGAACGGCTCGCGCAACGCGCAGCTGCGCTCACCAATGGATTCGCTAATAAAGACAAAACTCAAATCGGCACGGGATATTTTCGCTTCAACACTCCCAACGGGAAAAAAAGTGTTTACATAAATAACTCGAATAACACTCTCGAAGGAGCAATGCGGGCGATCAATTCTGCGGGAATCGGCGTGCGGGCGAGCATCGTCAAGGATATGAAAAACCCCCACGCACCGTACAAGCTGATGATCACCGGCGATGGCATTGGCGGTGCTAAAAAAATTGATTATCCGACACTTTATTTTTTAGACGGTGATCAGGATATTTTTATCGACAAGCAGACCCCGGCGAAAAACGGACTTGTTAAGGTCGATGGATTTGAATTTCAAACCAGCAGCAATACGGTGACCGATGTCATCCCTGGAGTGACGCTCAACATTCGTCAGGCGGTGCCGGGTCATCAGGTGAACATCACGGTCAAAGAGGATCGGGCAAAGGTCAGCGGTAAAGTAAAAACATTTGTTGATACGGTGAACGGCGTTTTGAACTTCATCCAGCAGCAAAACCATTTAGATCAGCATACGGATACGTCGCGCACTTTGGGCGGCGATATCTTATTGCGTGAGGTTCAAGACCGCCTGACAAATTTGATCCAAAACCCGCAGTATGGAACCGGTTCGATTAAGTACCTTTGGCAGCTCGGTATTGAGATGACAAGAAACGGGAATTTGAAGCTCGACAAAGATAAGTTTAATGCCGCTCTCGCTAAATCACCCGATGATGTGCGAAAGTTTTTTGCCGGTGACGGTTTTAAAACAGGGTTTGCCCCTCAGCTACATCAAGTTGTCATGAATTTGACGGACGTGGGTTTTGGTCCAATCACGACCCGCATTCAAGGCTTGCGAGATGAAATCTCGCGCATGGATCAAAACATCGACGATAAAAACCGGCAACTTACACAGAAAGAAAAGATGCTGCGAGAAAAATTTGCGCGACTTGAAGAGACCATGGGCCGGCTAAAACAACAGGGGTCCTCACTCGCGGCGATGGCACCCGCATATCAAGGTCCAAATTTAAGCGGCGGGGAGTTTCATCCCTAATGGCAGAGGCGAATAGGCCGATGAGTGAGTATGGAGACGCATAAGGCATGAACGACGCGTACAAGAAGTACAAAGATCAATCTGTTCAGTCCGCCAGCCGTGAAAAAATTCTTCTTATGCTTTTTGAGGCGGCAATCAAATTTACGAAAAAAGCCATACAGGCGTGCGAAAACAAAGATATTTCGGAGCGAGGTTACAACATAGGTCGGGCATTTGATATTGTGAACGAGCTCAACAGCTCGCTCAATCATAAAATTAGCCCAGATCTCGGCAAAAATCTGGAACAACTTTATATGTTTATTGCCGAGCAGCTCGTGCAGGCGCGTGAGCGCGACGTCGGCGCCCAGGCCGGGCGGCACGCGCGTGTCGACCTTCAGCCAGGCCCGGGCGGGGATCACGTTGATCTTCTCAG
>DAIDJH010000033.1 GCA_027451425.1 Bdellovibrionales bacterium
GATCAATTTTGAAAGCTCGAAACGTCACCGATGAAAACCGAATCATCCCGACCTTGCGCTCGATTTCGGGATTAGTCATTGCAATAGGAGTTTGACTAACGACACGAAAATCTTTGCAGCCGAGATCAAGCATCAGGCGACGAAAGTCTTCTTTATAAAGCGCGCCCCCCAAACACTCTCCGAGAAGCACGGGGTCTTGAGTCAACGGCGCGGGCACGCGTCGGTCCGCGAAGACATCGCTGAAATATAGTTCGCCGCCCGGCTTGAGCACACGCATGATTTCTGAAAACACCCGCCGTTTATCGGGCGAAAGGTTTGTTACACAATTTGAAACCACTAAGTCGACCGAGTTGGATTTCATTCCCGCCGATTCCAAATCTTCAATGTAGCCTTTTAAAAATTGCACGTTCGATTCGCGATAACCAAATTTTTGCCGGTGATACTCTTGATGACGACGAGCCACTTCGAGCTGTTCGTCTGTCATATCAACTCCGATGACGCGCCCATTTGGTCCAACCAATTTTGACATTAAATACACATCGCGACCTGCGCCGCAGCCGAGATCCAAAACCGTACGCCCTTCTAACGCCGGCGGGAACGGACTGCCGCAACCATAAAACTTGTCTTTAACCTCTTGGTGAATATCCGCAATAATTTCACGGGCACCGGTCGGTAAAGCCTCGCTACTGCAGCAAGCGGTTGTTTTAAGATCCGCCGTACTTTTTAAAATTTTACCGTAGTACTGCTTCACAGCCTCAAGAGTTGTAGCTTCAGTGTTCATAATCTCTCCCACGTAAAAAACAATGACCGACTTTCAATCACGGTTTAACACTCTCGAGTACGCCCGGCGGAAGTTGTTTGGCGTGAAGCAAAAATAGACTCACTTGCCAAATCTCGGTGTCACTGAGGCTGTCAACGAATCCCGGCATCCCGGTCAAGCGTATTCCATTTTTGACTTTCCAATACGTTTCGCCAACCGGATCATCGGTGACGCAAGCCTTCGGCGGCAGAAGTTGCGGCGGCGGTGGGAACATTCCTTTTGCGAAGGCGGCCTCAGCCTCGCCCGCAAACCCGTGACAGCCAGCGCAGTTGCGTGTGTATACGCGCGCTCCCGCACGCAGATTCACTTCGTCAGCCGTGATCGGCGCAGTTCGATTTAACTCTCCACGCATCGCCGCGTGCAGTGCCGTTTTAGCTAAATATCGCTCCATGGGTAACGGTGCGCTCTTCGTCGCCACCGGCATCCCACCCAGCAATACAAAAAGCCATGCCGCAATAATCGGCGTGAGCACACCCAACAAAAAATTAACAAATATTTTTTCATATTTTACACCTCTCTAAAGAGATTGTTCCAATTCGCCAAGAAAATCACCTGGCGATTTTGAAATGTATGACGCGGTCAAGTCAGAGCGAGAATGGCCACTGTGAGTTCAGCTTGCAACAAACCAAAGACCCACACCAAGGAATACTGTAACGGCGGCCCACTTCATTATCTTGGGATTTAGAAATTTGCGGCTTTGATGCGCGACAGTCACACTAATGGCAGCCACTGTCCACAATGCCAGTGTGGCCGACGAAAAAATCAATAGCGGATATCCGTATTTGGCAACAAGAGTGGCCGTGGCCAGTTGGGTGAGATCCCCCCATTCGGCAATAAAAATTGCCGAAAACGCCGTCAAGACGTCCATCCAAAACCGCGTCGAATGGCTGAGGGCATTTGAAACTGCGCCTTTTTCCACTTTCCGCCTCATCATAAAAATCGCAAAAATTAAAAATAGAACGCCGGCGCCTCGATGCATGATTTTCGGCGATATGGCGCCAACAATACTCCCAAAGGCAACTGCTACCGCACTTTGAATGGCGAACGCGACAGCCGCGCCCAAAAAAACCGAGAATGGGTGTAGGCGTGTGGCTAAAAGAAGGCTTGTAAATGCTGTTTTGTCGGGCAATTCAGCTACAAATACCAAGGCAAACACTGAGAGAAAAAGATGAGCATTCATTGCTTTTTAATATCGCACTGGACATCAGCCGTCATCCCTATAAAATCTTGCCGTCGCTGCCTTTTTTATTAAGGAATGGTATACTCCCGTTGACCATGATTCTGATTAACGCCCATAAATTAGAAAAATCCTTTTCAAGCAAAACGCTGTTTCATAGTATCAGCTTTGGCTTGGACGAAGGCGAGCGCATCGGACTGCTTGGTCCTAATGGTGCAGGCAAATCCACGCTTTTAAAAATTCTCGCCGGCATGGCCGATCTCGACAGTGGGCAGATCAGCAAAAAGAAAGGGCTTCGTCTCGGTTACCTCGAACAAACGCCAACGTTCCAACAAAGCGAAAGCGTCTTGAGCGCCATGATTTCAAAGTGTAACGACCCGGATGATTCCTACGCCCGCGCTTACGAGATGATGGGAGTCATGGATTTTTATCGCTTCGGCGACTCATTTCCAGCCCATAAACTTTCGGGTGGCTGGCAAAAGCGCTTGGCTCTCGCCCGCGAACTCATGAGCGAACCCGAGTTGCTCCTGCTCGACGAACCAACAAACCATTTGGATGTGGCGAGTATTCTGTGGCTCGAAGACTATTTGTGCAATCTGCCGACGGCGTTGCTTATCGTCACTCACGATCGCTTATTTTTACAGCGTGTGGTGACGCGAATTATGGACCTTGACCCGCGCAACCCGAACGAGCTTCTGAATGTACCCGGCGATTATCTCAAATATCTTGAAATCAAGGAGCAAGAACTGCACGCCCAAGCCCGCCATGAAAAGGTTTTGCGCAATACGCTTCGCCGTGAAACAGAATGGTTACGGCGCGGAGCCAAAGCACGCCAAACGAAACAAAAAGCACGCATGGAAGCCGCCCACGAACTTGCCGCAAACGTCAGCGATCTTGCCGCAAAAAACCGCCATCAAAAAGTGGGTCTAGATTTTGGCGAACTGGATAAAACACCAAAGAAATTGATCGAGGCGACTGGCATCGCGAAGTCTTATAATGGCGAAACGCTTTTTACCGAACTGGATATGTTGGTCACGCCGAAGACTCGCCTGGCGATTTTGGGTCACAACGGTTGCGGTAAATCGACGCTTATTCGCACGATTCTAGGTTACGAAAAACCCGATGCCGGTCGCGTAAAAGTAGGCGCCACCGAGTCCTCCGTCGCAAGCGACGTCAAAATCTCTTACTTTGAACAAAATCGCGAGACCTTAAATCCCACCCAGAGCGTTTTTAAAAATATTTGTCCCCAAGGCGACTTTGTCACCTATCGTGGCCAACACATACACGCTCGCAGCTATCTTGATCGTTTTTTGTTTTCTGGCACCAAAGTCGATTTGCCGGTAGCAAAACTCTCAGGCGGCGAACAGGCACGCCTGCGACTTGCCCAACTGATGCTAAAAGATGCGCAGGTCCTCGTGCTGGATGAACCGACCAATGATCTGGATTCCGATACGCTTGAGGTTTTAGAAAATGCACTAACTGAATTTAATGGCGCTGTGATTATTGTAACTCACGACCGTTATTTTATGGATGCGGTTTCTCGTCAGATTTTAGCCTTTCCGCCAGAAGGATGTTCGGATCGCAAGCTCCAGTTATTTTCAAGTTATCTTCAGTGGGAAGAATGGTACGAAAACTTCAAAAGTCAGCCAAAGAAATCCGGTGTGGAAAAACAAAAGGCAAAAACGCCAGAACCGCAAACTGCGAATTCTATGCGCCTGTCCTCGAAAGAAAAATCCGAACTCGACAAAATTGAATCCTTCATCCAAAACCTTGAGTCCGAACTTCAAACGCTCACCACACAGAGTTTGAATTCCGATCTCGTAAAAGACCACCAAAAAATGGCGAAGCTTCATACAGAAATGGCGAAGCTTCAAGAAACTATCGACGCCAAGTACAAGCGATGGGAAGAACTCGAAAATCGATTGAAAAAACCGGGCTAAGTCAGTTGCGTCACTACCCGACCCACAAATGCATGACATTATGAAATGAAACGTTGTCCAAACGATTTGTTTGGCCAAAAATCCCCTGAACGCGACATTTTTCACCCCGAACTACGGACTTAAAGTTCTAAATTCTCGCAGCGTCAATTTTAATTTTCAACGTAACGGTCTAAAACGTCACACTATTTTCGTATTGCCCACAAGTTGGACATTATCTTGCAAGTGCATTGGGTAAGTCGCAAAAAGTTCAACCTCTGCAAGGGAGATTTTCATGAACTACGAAAACGATAAACAAGGTGATAAAACTGCGGGCACAAACAAGCCTTCGCCACAAAGCAGTCCAAACAAGCCTTCGCCACATACACAAACTGGCATGGGTGGTCAAAACGGAAACAAAATCGAAATACCACCGAAGAAGGACGCCACGCCGTCAGAGCAGCCCGTCACACCGCCGAGTCACAAGTAACATGGATTCTAAAAAAGATAAAATAAAGGGGGCATTTAACTCTTCGGTCGGGAAGGTTAAAGAGGCCGCCGGGATAATTCTCGGCGATGCCGGCCTCGAAGATCGAGGCAATACCCAAAAGAATCTAGGCAAAAGCCAACAAATGCAAGGCGCAATTAAAGAAAATATCCACAAAGGTACGCAAGCACTAGGTGCCTCCATAGAAATGGTCGGTAAAAAACTTCAAGATAAGAAGGCGCCAAAGAAGCGGTAGTGAAATTAGAAAGATCGGTGATGAATTTAGGATACGTGGACCACTTATTCAGGGGGTTGTAATGAAAAAAGTTATCTATGCTATTCTAGTACTCGCGGTAGTGGCCTGTCAGAAAAGCCGAAATTACGACCCCATCGCAAACGTCCGAGAGGCTGTATAGGACAAAGATCTTCAGGGAAAAACGTTTGTTTCTCATTGCGCTCTCAAGCCTCTTGATGCCGTAATTACCGGTCTTATGACGGGTGGCCAATCTACAATTAAGTCCGAACTTGTTGCATACCGCTTTGAAGGAGCGAATATTATTCGACAGACGCGCTTATTTAATTCCAGTAATTGCTCAGGTGACGTTGCTATTAATTTTGAAGAAACTGGAACCATAAAAATCGGCTCCCGCAAGAGTGCAACCGATCAGGGTCGAAAAATAGACTTCGATTACAATGCGTTACAGGCTGAGGTCACCACGGATGCCGGGGCTGCGGCAGCCAACGGAGTACATCTGTGCGGGATAACAGATTGGGTTCCAAATAAACCTCGCGATGTGCGAAATCAATCCAAGGATTTAAATTGTTACGCAGCCCAAGTACCACGTCAGGTTGCAAATATATATCGAGTGGATAATGGAACTCTTTACTTCGGAACTCTGACAAAAGAGTCGGTTCTAGATTCAGAACGTCCCTCGATATTAGATATGACAAATACATTTACCGCTGCATAACGACCTGTCCTGCCATCCTGTAACCAACACCTCGCGGGATCGAAAATCCAATGGCCCTGGTAGGCCGGCAGCGATTCTCAGAACCTACCGCTCCGGCGTCTCTAGCCCAAACTCAAGCGCGAAGCTGAAAAAGCTGCCGCCAAGTTGAACGGTGTTGATGTGATTGTCATAAGTACTGGTGTAAGCGGCGTTTTCAATTTGATATGCGTAACCGAACATCGACGTGACCATACGCGAGAGCTTGTAGGTCGCCAGAAGCCCGAAACTGTACGACAGTCCGGGCTGAGCGCTGAGGCCGTTGGGAGTGCCGATCGAAGCGAGGCCGTAATAGGCCGAGGCATCAACATGAGCGCCCCACTTTTTATTAAAGGCGTAGAGGTACGCCGCTCGCGCCTCTGGGCCAACCGTTGAGATTCGCGAAAACGAAATCGCGCTCGAAACCGACGAATATAAGACCTCGGGCGTTTGCGCGTACTCAGCCCCGAACCACCAACGAATTCGAGTTTGCTCGTTTGGCAGGTACCGTTTGCCGTAAAGTAGACCCCAGTCGTTCCAAAAAAAGTTTTCGAATCCGTTCACGTGCAAGCCGGAATACGTATAGGTCGCAAGTAAACCATCATTGGTCTTTCGTCGCCAAAAACCAAGCGCGGTCTCTCCGTACCCTCCAAAAAGCGTGTCGTTGACTCGCGTGCCGTTATCGTAGTTGCCGGCGGTGAAGTTCATGTTCGAAATCAGGTATCGCATCCAACCGTAGAGCTGCGATGACTCTTCGGCGCTGTTGAGATCAAGGGGAATATAACGGTTAATAGAGAAATCGGCAGAGGGTAGATCGGCCGGTGAAATACGTTGGGCGAATCTAGTATCCGGCAGAGTTTCACCGAAATTGTAAGAAGTGACCATCCATCGGTAACTTGCTAAATGCGGCAGCTCGACCGTAATTCTGTTTTCTCTCGTTAGTTTATTAATCAGAAGATCGCCATTTTGCGAATAAACTTTCACATTATAAATTTCAGCCTCATTGATCTTCCGCCAGCGCAATTGCACTTTTGACTGGGTAAAATCAGTAGCTTCAACAATTTTGCCAAATAATGGCGAGACCAATGTGGGCGGCGGGATGCCAATAAAAAATGAATAGACCTGGCTCCATGGCGATTTCTTTTGATTATGCCCGATCGATCGAGTTTGAACTTCGTAGTGCCCAGGCGGTAAGGGCACTTTAAGAGTTGAAGTGGGTGACTTCATGTAAAATGGCGCAGTGACGACTTTGTCTGATAAATATTTTATAAATCTGAATTCGTACAGCTTAGCGCGCCGCTTTTGTTCGGCCGAAATCGAAACGGTATGAACGCCATTCAGCGGCGAACCAACTGAAAATTGATGCCAATCGAACTCCATATTGGAATCATTGATTTCATCTTTCGTTACAAGCGGTTGAACAGCCCACTCGTATGAATTATTGACGGGTAGCCGAAAGGCAAGGTGCGTATTTTTCGTTATAGTCTGCTGAACAACATCGCCGTTCGGTCCGATCAACTTGAAAAAATATGAAACTGCAAGCTGAGTTCTTGGCCACTGAAATGCCACCCTTCTGTTTTTTTCCAACTTTGGAACAATCATTTGCCAGTTTGTCGGCGAGACGTTGGTTGGCGGTTTGAGATGAACCCAAAATTCCTTCCAGTCGCTCCACTCACTGTGTTTTTTTAAACTTTTCACCGCTTGCACGCGAATGAGGTAGTGACCGGGCGTCAACAATACGCGGACCTCATTTTTTTTGCTTGTAGTCTCATAAGGGGGCGCCAAAACCGGGCCATAAGTACGTATCAAAATGCTGTAAAATAACGCGCCGTCGATCGCGTCGAATTTCACAACAACCTGGCGTGCCGGGATGCCCTCCAATGTGGCCGACTCGTGCGAGACGTGATGTATTTTGCGTAATTTTCTTGCATAGGCCGTGCCACTTGGACACAGACCAATTATAAATGCGAGAACGAAAATATAGCGGCTCAATCACTCCTCGACGTGGATGCTCTCGATTTTTGGCGTGGATAGAGCTTTGCCAAGATAAATAATTTTTCTCTTTGGCCCGTAGTCGCCGGCCACTTGGTCTTTGTTTTGAGTCGCAATTTGCACCCAATAAATTCTTTCGCTCTCATTGAGCGCGGGCGGCGGTAAACTTGTTAAAGATACGCTCGTGTGAACGAATCCAACCAATTTCACGCGATGATTTTGATCGTCCGTAACATAGACTTGATAACGTTTGGCATTGTCTACGGGCAGCCATTGCAAAAGCACATCCCCCTTAGCATCTGAGTACAAGACCTGCGGGAGAGTCGGCGCAAACTCGGGTGGGGGCAAACGCGGCAGGCGAACTTTTTTGGACGTCTCCGCCGCCGAACTTTTAGCTCCCGTGATTTGCTTTGGGGCGATCGGCCCAACAAACGAATTGGATCCAGGCTGCGAAACTTTCGTGATTGGCGCGCCCACCTTCGGTGAACTCGGAATGTCTTTCGTCGGCCCCTGCAAAAAGCGCAAGGCCAACGACATCAGAACAGCGCCTACAATAAGGCCAGCGATGAAGTCGATTCCACGTTGTTTGCCCACGATTTTCAGTTTCTAATATAACTGTGAACCTGACCACAGGGCAAAAGTCGAGAAGTTGCCATTCCCTGTGATGATCCGTGATCGTCGCTTCGTTCTGACCCTGGTAACTCGTTGAAACCGTTGATTGGTGATTTTCGCTACTTAGGTTCTGAGTGGCGAACCCTATAGACTTTAAATGGCGGAGAGGGTGTTTTTGCTTCTCCGCGCACCATAAGTCGTTAATTTCATTCGGTTGCCGCCATCACCTGAGAGGGTGAAAGAAGCAACCGCAAGCAAGTCGAGTGGTTTTGATGGATATGTGAGTTAGCTTGCCAAATCCTCTTGCCGGTTAGCTGACCTTGAGCTTCACATCCGGATCAATTTTCGTATACAGATTGATAAGTCGATCTGTCGAAAATTCTTCCAGATGATTGTGAAGAATCTTGCTGACCTTGCCTTCGTCGATTCCGAGAATCTTTGCAAGCTCTCGCTGCGATATTTTAGATCGCAGTTTAAAACCTACAATCCTTTGTTGAATATCGTGACGGAACTTCTCTAAAGGAGTCGGATGCTCGGGCTTACCTTTAGTCCACAAGTTTTCTTTTTCAATCTTTGTTAAAACTCGCTCAATTTCTTTTCTGCTAGGCCATCCCATGATTACCTCCGATAGGCGTTCACAACGCCTATATAAATCTGATTATCCTCAAGGAGCCAAACCAGCCGATAAAGCTTTCCGTTAAACGTCAGCTCTTCGGCAAAATAACTAAATGGCGGATTTTCTTCTCGTGGCTCAAATATCTCGCCATCCAGCAGTTTGACCAACTGAAGAATGATCTCATCGGTTATACTCTTAGAATGTTTTTTCTCGAAATGCGGATCAATTATGACTTTCTTAATCCGCACGCCGTTAAAAACAATATCTATGTCATACTCGCGACGTTCCACTTTTCACATCCTCTCATAGTTTGCCATATTTAGCAAGTTTTATTGGCGTTGATTGAAATGACATCCGCCGAACTTGACCTCGGTACTTTGTACCCAAGTCGTTCAGTCGCGTCTTTAAGTTCAATTCCGGCCTTTCTTAAATAAACATTGGTGGTCTCCATATCGCTATGACCGACGATCGCCATGACTCTCGCTAAAGACTCTCCACGAGAAAGTAGGTTCGTAATGAATGTTGCCCGCAGATCGTGAAAGCGAATGTCTGTGATACCAAGCGATTTACAAAACTCGCGTGTTACCTTAGCGCCACTCCCGCGCTCCCACTCTTTTAGCCGCGGGAGCACGTACTCTTCACCACCCCGCTCAATCCGCAGCTCCTTAAGATACTGAAGAAGTTCTTCGTTAATCGGCACCGTGCGCGTTTTTTGGTTCTTGGTACTCGTCAGACCATTTTTAGAATTCCACGCCTTATTGATCGAAATGATTTTACTTTCAAAATCAATATCGACCCATTTCAGCGCCAGAAGTTCACCTGAGCGACAACCGGTAAATAGCGCCAATATCCAGACCGGGTAAAAACGATGTTTTGTGTCTTTGGCAGCGGAGAGAAAAATTTCGACCTCTTTATTGGTCAATACTTTTTTCTCAGGCTCTGGCACTCGCACCGTCATCCCTTGTGCTGGATTTCGATCAATTTGCCCGGCATCCATCGCCATTTGAAACACTCGCTTAATCATCTTGAGGAGCGATTTTCGCGTTTGCATAGTGGCTCCCTGAGCCGCCATCTTGTCGTGAATCAAAGTGTGGATATCCATTTTTGTGATGGTCTTAATCTCTTTGCCATCCCAGTGGTTGCCGACCCATTTCGCAATTGCCGTTTTGTACGTGAAAAGAGTTGATGGTCGATAGACGAGCTTCATTTGCTTGAGACACTCGTCAAGCCATTCTTGCCACCGTGGATTCACCTTTTGTTCTTTAAGAATTGCTAACTCACGTTTGAGTTCAAACTCCATGACTTCAGCTTTGTGCTTGGACTCGATGCCCTTGCGCTTTCGCTGAACTCGTACTCCCCGGTTGTTTGAACCGTTGAGATAAATCTCGTAGAGTTTCTTTCCGTTTTCGATATAGCTTCGTATTGCCATGTTAGGCCCCTTTCTTTTGGATTAGGGCCTGGCAGTCGCAAAACCTAAATCTTAGACGCCGGCCGAATTTGTAAACCTCGACCTGGCCTCGACAGACCATGATTCGAAGTGCATTTTCGCTGACGCCAAGAAAGTGAGCTGCCTCTTTCGTTGTTAGCCACTCGCGTGCTATTTGATTTTCAAAGATCGCATCGACCACATGGTTTTTACCGCCATGATCGATATTAAGAATTGAATTTAGCTGATTAGTTTTTGTTTCAGTAGAAGTTTTTAGATTTAGTTGATTGTGGTTTTCTCCTCTCGTTTTATTACTCATACGACCCTCTTTGTTAGAGTCGCCCGCCAAGTAGCACCCCGTCTCCGTGACCACTCTCGCCCTTATGTAGGGTGGGAGTGGTCACGGAGCTTTAGAGGGGTGCGCAAGCTTGGCGGGCGAAATTTTATCTTATTAATTTCGCAAGCGTTTTGAGTCGAGGAGCAGATAAATCAGCAGATTAAAAATAACAGCACAG
>DAIDJH010000034.1 GCA_027451425.1 Bdellovibrionales bacterium
TCCGTGGTCTGACGTCAACGCTCTTTTTGACTTGCGCACGGATCAGTTTGAAACCAATACAACGATGGACTACTTCCCCTACGCGCATATTTCGAACTGGGCGAGCCGCCTACGCTATACAACTCCACTCAAAAACTTTTTTGAGATTATTTACAACGACGGGTACATCATCGGCGAAAATCTTGATACCGCTGCTGATCGTACACAAACTATCGGCGCGGGCGTGGGATTTACCGAGCACTATCTCAGTCTCATTAGTCATCTCGACTATCAAATCATCAACTCAAGATTTTTTGTTGAGGGGTTGGATTACACGGCCGACTTCAAATTGCCTGGCAACTGTTTGATACTTGAGCTGACCCACCAATACACCTTGGGTACATACACAACGACAGGTGTCAGCTTCAAATACAATTTTGGTTAGAAACTCCACCGGGCGCCAAGTGCCGGCCGTGCAACACGATCGTACGCGACGTACGGAAAAAGCTCAGCATCGTGACTACTCGCCTGACCACCATCCGTCTCACCGTTGATGATGTTTTCTTGTTCTTTTTCAGCCTGCCTGGGTAACAGATACGCGGTGTAATAGCCAAGAGCGATGCCGAGATAGAGGCCGAGTGAAGCTCCTCGTGCCACGTTTTGCAGATTGTTACCTGGAGAGCTCGAAAAAGCCAAAGTGGCCGCCCCCACCAACGTGCCGGCCATCACTCCGTACGTACAACTCATTATAAATTCGCGCTCGGGAGTCGTGGCAGCTTGTGCTTCAGTCGGCGCAAAGAATAACTGCACAACCATTAAAGAAATTGTAGCGAAGAATAGAACGCGCATATCGCTTTAAGTCTTCCACATTCACAAAAGAAAGTCTTCAAAGACAATAACTTCGCCTCGATGATTCACTGCAGCGAGATGGAGCCGCACGGATTTATTTACACTTTCTTGCCAACGAACAAGAAGCCGCTTGAGCCGTAGCATCTGCGGCCGTTTAACCGGAGCTGCAAAAATCAGCTCATCGTGGTCGACCAACTTCACCTCAACCAATAAAATTTCATTTTCGGCCGACAGTAAAACCAAATCTACTTCTGAAAAAATCGTCGGCAAATTCCGACAGATCAGTTGCGCCCCGTGTTTTTCAAAATATTGGAGTGCGACCGTTTCAGCGTTGGAGCCCTTGATCCTCGTACTGTATTTTGACGTACTCGCGCACTCCGCCAAACGTTTTTCGGTGCACTTCAGACGGACCAAGCCTTTGAATGGCGGCTCGGTGCTCACTTGTTCCGTACCCTTTATGTTGTCTAAATCCGTACCCTTGATACAAATCATCGAGTCTTCTCATCTCGCGATCGCGTGCAACTTTTGCGACAATCGACGCTGCGGATATGCACTTTACGCTGTCGTCCCCGCCAACAATCGCCGTCTGCGGATAATTAAAATTTTTTATTGGCTGATTCCCATCCACAAATACATGGCAATTGCGAAGTTCATCTGCCGTCAGTGCCAAAGTCTCGAACGCCCGCCGCATGGCTAATAAGGATGCATTCAAGATATTGAGCCGCTCAATCTCTTCAACAGTAGCAATGCCGATGCCAATACGATGATGCGCTTCGAGCCACAAAAAAAGCTCTTCTCGCCGTGCCTCGGATAATTGTTTCGAATCTCGGATTTTATCGGAATATTTTCTATCTAGTTTATCGGGATTGAATACAGCCGCACCGGCATAGACCGGCCCGGCAAGGCAACCACGCCCTGCCTCGTCAATCCCGACTTGCAAACAGTTTTGCGGAGAATCTATGACTTTTTCTCAGTCGCTTTTGCTTCTGACGGGGCAGCAGAAGTCGCGGCATCAGACGCAGCCGAAATCGTTTCAACCGAGGCCGCATCACCTTCAAAAATAACAAGGTCTGATTCTAAACGAGCCGCTCGACCGGCCAAATTTCGCAAAAAGTACAACCGGCTACGACGAACGTGACCACGGTTGAGCACCTCAACTCTTTCAATCTTGGGGCTACTATACGGAAACGTTCTTTCAACGCCGACGCCACTCGATATCTTGCGCACGGTAAAAGTTTTGCCCAGCCCGGAACCCTGAATTTTAATCACAACACCCTTGTAAACCTGAACGCGCTCTTTTTCGCCCTCTCTGATGGAGACGTGCACGTTGACGGTGTCACCGCTTGAAAAGTCATCAAATTTTTTGAGCCATTTTTTTTCGGCCGCACGCTTCAGCGTCACGCGCTCGATCAAATTCGTGCTCATAAAGTCTCCTTTTTACTACCGTATTCCAACCAAAACTTGAGCCGCAAAAACTATCATTGCCCAAGTAAGCGGTCAAGCGCGATGGCGACAGCCGAGCGAACCGAAAGGTGACGGTAATCATCGGCCGATGAGCCGCGGATCGGCTCCAAAATAAAGTCACATTGCCGGAGAACGTCGTCAGTGAGCCCCCACCCGGTGCCAAACAATAAAAAAGTCGGCCGGCTCGGTTCCGCCCACATGCGCTTGCGGAGATCCTGAAATCGAATTTGTTCAAATTCGGCGCGAGATTTTGCGCTCGTCGCGACAATCAATGGTTTAACGGTAAAGTCGAGCAATGCCTCGTCCACTGTTTCAGCCGTTTTCACCATTTCGATGGCCGTTTTGCGCATTGGATTATGTTCGGAGCCCTCGCCCACACGCCAGTGATCCAACACCCGATGCACGAACATCAGCTGCTCTTTCACGCGATTTATAATGTAATACCGCTCAACCCCAAAACTCCGCGAACTTCGGGCAATGTCATGAATATCAAAATTGGTGACGTTCGTACAAACCACTTCGCCGTGCTGATTCCAACATGGCCAATGGACCAAACCCAAACTCACTCGCGGCGCCACGATCATGCATCACCGTATATTTCATCAAGAATTTGCGGCGACAACCCACAAACGCGCAGCTCGTCACGCGAAACGGAACGCAACAATTCCCGCGATAGTTGCCACTGCCGATCATGATTGTTTGTACGAAGATCGGGTCTAAGTTCACGACTCATCGCCATGCTTAAAGCTTCACGAAATTGATCGATCCGCCGGTGATCACCCGATCGAAGTATGGATGGTACCTCTTGTCCTAAAATGTTAGGCGGGCGCGTAAATTGTGGAGCTTCTAACAGCCCATCAGCAAAACTATCCGTCACCTGCGATTGTTCATTGCCCAATACGCCTGGTAAAAATCTCGCAATGGAGTCGATCACGGCCAACGCTGCGATTTCGCCTCCACTCAGTACATAGTCTCCAACCGAGACCATCCGATCCACTTTTGCATTGATGAATCTCTGATCAATTCCACCGTAGCGCCCGCAAATAAGCGTGAGCGGTGAACTTTGAAGATTTCCGGCGAAATCACGGGCAAGCTTATCATTCCATCGTTCACCGTGAGGCGATAAATACACGCGCGTCCCGGCCCGAGCCCCAATCGAATCGATAGCTTTGACGAGAGGCTCGGTCATTAAAATCATCCCATCGCCGCCACCATAAGGGCGATCATCGACCGTTCGATGCACATCCTCTGCAAAATCGCGCGGGTTAATCAAATCAACGCTAAAAATATTATGTTTAATTGCTTTTCCGACTACGCCCCACTTAAGAAAGCCTGAGATCGCGTCCGGCATCAACGTCACAACATGAATTTTCTGTGTCATTCAACCAGCCCCTGGGGCAAGCTCATGCGGATCGTTTTATTTGCAAAGTCCATTTGTTCAACAAATGGTTTAACAAATGGCACTAACACTTCGCGCTCGCCTCTTTTAATTACAAAGATGTCTTGCGCTCCATTGCTCGCGAATGAATCTATCCGACCGATTGAACCTATCTGCGTATCGATCACTTCAAAACCCACGAGCTCATGCAAAAAGGGCGTCTCACCGGGACGAGAAATCAGCCAGTCTTGCGGGACCAACAATTGATATCCCACCAAGGCCTCTGCCTCATCACGATCAGTGACCCCCTCAAGTGTGACGATGAGTCCGTCTTTGTGTGGGGACGCCCGGCTAACGGAAAACTGTAACGAATCCCCCGCTAGCTTTGGATGCGTAAATTGAGCATTGTCAAAATGCTCAAGCCAATCCGACCGACCGGCAAAAAGACGAATAAAAACTTCGCCCTTTAACCCATGAGCCTGACGTATATAACCGACTGCAATTGTTTTCGGATCCACAAGGCGTAATATGCCCGAGATCGAGACGCGCCGCAACTATACCGTTAAACTATGCCGAATTAATTATTCGACAATTTCCAATACGCTTCGCTTCTGCAATTTGGTGCTGGCGGCATTTAGGATAGTGCGCATAGAACGAGCGGTCCGCCCCTGTTTACCGATAACCTTACCCAAATCGTCTTTAGCAACCCGTAATTCAACAACCGTCGTCTGTTCACCGACGATCTCATTGACTTCGACCTTTTCAGGGTTGTCGACAAGAGATTTTGCCATAAATTCAACGAGATCTCGAAGGTTTGAATGATCCATGATGTCCTCTTTTTGTTTAGCCTTTTGTTCGTCACAGTTGATTAAAAAAAACTACTTTGTTTTTTCAGCCTTGCGGATCAAACTTCTGACTCTCTCTGTTGGTTGCGCCCCTCGCTTCATCCAGTAATTGATCTTATCGAGATCCAACAATAACTCTTTATCTTGACCTTGAGGGTTTGGGTTGAACTGTCCCACTACTTCCAAGAAACGCCCTTTTGCCGCATATTTTTGGTCCGCAACCGTAACTCGGTAACGGGGGATGTGCTTCGTTCCAAATCGTGCTAATCGAATAACAACCATTTTGTAGGTACTCCTTTTATTTTTTTACCCCAGCTATTCATCAAAAGACAATAGCCCACATCGGGGCCGCCCACTGGACGCCCTGCCTTTCAATAGGACATTAGATTATTACTATGCCCCGCTCCATTCCGCAACAAATTCGATAACCCCTCAAATATTACGAAAAATTCCCAAAAGGTGGCATCCGGCCACGAAACCCGCCCATCCCCGTCTTCATCATTTGCGCCATCATCTTTTGCGACTGCTCAAATTGATCGATGAAACGGTTGATATCTTTAACCTCAAGGCCGCTCCCCTTGGCGATTCGAAGCCGTCGGGAACCGTTTAAAACTTTATGGTTTGCACGTTCTTCAATAGTCATGGACTGGATGAGAACCTCAATTTTTTTCAACTCTTGGTCGGGCGGGGTCATATTTTTTAGCTGCTTGGTAATTTGCCCCATCCCCGGGAGCATCGACAAAATGCTCTCCATCCCGCCCATCTTTTTAAGCATTTGGAGCTGTTTCAAAAAATCCTCAACAGTGAACTTTGCCTTCGCTAATTTTCTCGCCGCTTCTTTGGCACTTTTTTCGTCAATTGCTTCTTGGGCTTTTTCAACAAGCGTGACCACATCACCCATGCCAAGAAGACGTGAAACCAGGCGATCTGGGTGGAACGGTTCAAACGC
The DNA here is from genome assembly GCA_027451425.1 of Bdellovibrionales bacterium. Lineage (GTDB taxonomy): Bacteria > Bdellovibrionota > Bdellovibrionia > Bdellovibrionales > UBA1609 > RBG-16-40-8. The sequence continues at coordinate 5,465 of DAIDJH010000034.1, forward strand.
ACTTACCTTTTCACCAATCCCTAAAAACTGAATCGGCACGCCGGTCGCCTCGCGAATACTGAGTGCCGCTCCACCGCGCGCATCACCATCAACCTTCGATAGAATGACGCCCGTCAGCCCAACCGCCTTTTGAAAGCCTTCCGCGACATTCACCGATTGTTGGCCCAATTGGCTATCCGCTACAAGAAGTACATCGTGCGGATGGAGTGCCGCTTTCAAATTCGTAAGTTCCGTCATTAAACCTTCATCGACTTGCATGCGACCGGCTGTATCCACGATGAGAACATCGACAAAATTTTCTCGAGCCCAGACCGTAGCCGCCTTTGCCATCTCAAGAGAATCGCCGCTCGGCACCTCACAGATAGGCAAATTATTTTGTTTCGCCAAAATAGCGAGCTGTTCGCGAGCTGCGGGTCGATAAATATCAACGGACACAAGCCCTGGCTTTCGCTTCAATTTTTGTCTTACGTAAAGAGCCAATTTCGCACTGGTTGTCGTTTTACCCGCACCATTGAGACCGACAACAAAAACGATAGAAGGTTGCCCTTTGAGACTGAGACTTGACGTATTTTGACCCAAAATTGCCACAAGCTCGTCATGAACAATTTTGGTGAATTGTTGGCCAGGAGACACGGAAGTTAAAACGTCTTGCCCGAGCGCTTTTGTCTTCACGCGATCAAGAAATGTTTTAACCACTTTGAAATTCACATCCGCTTCGAGCAGGGCCAGACGAATGTCGCGGACAGCTTCATCAACATTGGCTTCGGTGATCCGATGTTGCCCGCGAACTTTTTTAACAGTCGAGAGCAATTTGTCTGAAAGCTGATCAAACATTTTGTTTAGCCTACACTCCTTAGGTCGTGATTTGTCGCGATGACTCCCCCCAATACTCCAACATGTTCAATCATTCAAGCGATCATACCGAAAAGTAACATGTATGGAAGACAAGCATCCAAAAATGATTCCTATTCCTGTACGCGATTTGATCAATGGCTCAACATGTCCAGTGAATCTTCACGTGCGAATCGGCAACGATAAATTCGTACTGATCGAAAAAGCCGGAGCGAAAACATTCAAAGATCGGCTTCTCTCATACGAAAATAAGACCGTCGAATATCTTTGGGTAAAGCGCGAAGAGTATGGGCGGCTTATTGACAACAATATCACAATTGCCGGCGTAATGGTGAGCCAACAGAGCCTTTCCGCCGCACAAAAAGTGCAAATTTTATCGCAAGCCGCAGCCTGCGTATTTACCGAATTGGAGCATATTGGGCTTGGATTTGATACCTACTCACACGCGCGGCAGATAGTGGAGGTCACAGTCGCTCTCGCCGAAACAAATAATAATCTGAATACCCTCTTGAACAGTCTCAATGATTGCTCGGATGAACTGTTACGACACTCCTTAGCCGTTTCGAGCGTAAGTGTGTTAATTGCCAACGCTTTGAACTGGGAAAATAAGCAGACGGTCGAAAAACTAGCGCTTGGCGCTCTCCTTCATGATATTGGCCTGAAAGCTTTGCCGCCGGAGTTGGTCAATAAACCTCGTGCGCTGATGTCATTCGAAGAAATTCAACTCTATGAACAGCATCCTTATAAGGGAATGCAAATGCTTTTGAGTTTGGGAATGGTGCCCGACGATGTGGCCGCCATTGTTTATGAACACCATGAAAATGCAATCGGCCAGGGCTACCCGAGAAAACTGCGCAATATCAAAATGCACCCGCTCGCCAAAGTCGTGGCGCTCGCTAACGATTTTTGCGAAATGACCGTACGAAGCGCGACCAATCCCCAGGCGCGCTCACCGCGCGAGGCGCTGATTACAATGGAAACAGTTATGGGGCAACCGCACAACAAAGAAGCTTTTCGGGCACTCCAAATTGTCGTCAACCGCGAATATGCAAAAGCCGCATCGTAATGATGGACGGAACGACCGCAATCAGCTAATAGGCCAGCATGCCCATACAGGTCATTAGCTTTTACCGATTTCAAAAACTAGATCCTGAACAAATCAACCGGATCGCCGATGAAATTTCGAAACTTGATAAAAAATTCGACCTACGCGGCCTTTTCATCTTGGGGACGGAAGGGATCAACTGTACGCTTTCGGTGCAACCTGACCAGGCTGAGTCGGTTAAATCTATTTTTTGCGGTTGGTTCGGCGATATCTTTTTCAAAGACAGTATTTGTCAGAAACACCCGTTTCACGATCTAAAGGTAAGAATTCGCGATGAAATCGTGACACTCCATCGGCCCGATTTGCAACCGCCGGGACATCTCAACCACCACGTTCATCCGAATGAATGGCAGCAGGCTTTGAACGAACCCGATACGATCGTTATCGATACGCGAAATTCGTATGAATACGATATCGGTCATTTTCAAGGAGCCATAAATCCCAACACTCGCGAATTTGCGACTTTTCCAAAATGGCTGGCCAATTCCGAAATACCAAAAGATAAAAAAATTCTGATTTATTGTACGGGCGGCATTCGTTGCGAAAAGGCCATTCTTGAAATGGCCGAGCAAGGCTACAACAACGTTCATCAACTCGAAGGCGGAATTTTGAATTACCTGCGCGAGATCAATAATCAAAATCTCGAAAACAAGTTCGATGGCGAGTGCTTTGTTTTCGATTATCGTGTCGCTGTCGACCAAAAGCTTCAACCTACAAACCTGTACAAGCTTTGCCCGCATTGCGGTCAACCGGCGAAAGAAAAAGTCAATTGCGCCCATTGTGGCACGCAAGCGACCGTGTGCTCGAACTGCCTAAACGAGCGCGCCGACAAGCACACGTGCTCTAAAAATTGCGCGCATCATCTTCGCATGGGTCATCGCCGTCGTAACAAGGTTTTAGTTGACTCGCATCGGGTCGAGACCTAAAACTCTGTACGTCCAAGATGTATTCTTATTACCTGTCGCGGGATGGAGCAGCCTGGTAGCTCGTCGGGCTCATAACCCGAAGGTCGGAGGTTCAAATCCTCCTCCCGCAACCAATTTTCACAAATGAAGACGCGAACTTAGATAAAAAATCGGTTCGCGTTTTTTATTTTGAAGGTTTGGTTTCGGGCCACTTTGGGCCACGGAGGTCATCCGAAACTGAAATTATCAATTTTAGTGTCGGAGCACTCACATTCTGTCCGCCATACAAAGGCGGAGTATGGGACGACCAATCAAACACGGAAGTAAATGGCGAATCCGACCTCTCAATGAGAACGGCAAACGCATCAGCCTCACGTTCGATACTTTTAAAGAGGCCGAATATGCGCTCAAAAAATTAGAGGCGGAGGTCCATGAAATCAGATGTGGTTTTCGCGCTCCTCGACCACTCGACAAGACCTGCGATGAACTCTTCGACTATTGGATTAAAAACAAGGTCCCGCAAAAACGAAGCGGAGATGACGACATCAGCGTCATCAGATGTCATTTGCGCCCGGCATTTGGTCCTTTACTCTTACGCAACGTTGGCGTCGAACAAGTGGACGAATACCAGGCAAAACGTCTTCACCTCAACAAAAAAACAATCAACAACCACCTGACGCTCCTCATTTCGATGTTAAATTTGGCGGTCGACTTGAACTGGCTAACGAAGCGCCCACGTATAAAAAAGCCAAGAGTTACCAAATTTAGTCGAGACTACCGATACCTTCGCTCCGATGATGAAATTCGTCGGTTTCTTCTCGCGGCTCTTGAGGAAAACGAATACGTTCATGCGTTTTATTCTGTTGCCGTTTATACGGGTATGAGGGCTGGTGAAATTGCTGGATTGAGAAAGGAAGACATCGACTTTTCGCGTAGGCTCATCACTGTTCAGCATAGCTATAGCGGTCCTCGAAAAGCTGAGAATGTTTGTTACGTACCGATCTTAGATCCGCTCCTGACCATTCTTGAAAGATGGTTCATCAAAACACCAGGTCCGCTTGTTTTCCCAAATATAGCCGGCAATATGCATGGAGAGTCGGCTCGCATTTTTCAAGAGACACTTCATCGGGTTCTGGACCGAGCTGGCTTTCCGATGTCTGAACAAAACGGCAAATTAAGACGCTATATCAGATTTCATGACTTACGGCACACGTTCGCATCACACTGGGTGATGAAAGGCGGCGACGTATTTAAGCTGCAAAAGATACTTGGCCACCAAAGCATCCAGATGACCATGCGCTATGCCCACCTTGCCCCCGAGGCTTTTGCGTCGGACTACGGCATTTTCGGTCAAAGCGCTCCCGGCATGAGAAATGCCACCGTGATTCCGCTCTCTAAAAGCTAAAGTTCTCCGACACAAAAATTCACAATTAAAGTGTCGGAGCGGCACTACGAAAATTTCGATAAACCTTCTTTTACAAGGGCAATCAGGCCCAAAAGGAGGATTTCATGAATCGAAAAACCCATGTCGATTACGCCGAAGCCGAAGAGCTAACCGGTATCAAACGCGGAACACTTTACAGTCTCGTTTCTCAGAAGAGCGTGCCCCACATCAGGCTGGGGAAACGACATGTTTTGTTTAACGTCGAAGAGCTTCAAATGTGGCTCGAAAAACATCGAATTGCAATTTGTAACGCAAAATAAAAACAAACCCCGACGGCAATCGGGGTCAATTGAGGAGATGAATTATGTTTATCAAATTTCGTGAAAAAAATCTAGCCATTATACCGTTGATTAACGGTACAAAAAGGCCCGCAATTCAAGGCTCTCGAAATGAAGTGTTTCAAATCGTGAGGTCTATTGTCCGCCGCGAATTACGAAAAGGAGGTGTTGCATGAGCGAATTCGACGACTTAAACCAAATGAACGCAAAAGCTGAAAAAAACAAAAAGAATGAATACTCCGCGATGCGGCTCATCCGCATCGGCAGCGAATCTGAACTTTTTCACACTCCGGACGGGGACGCATACGCGACGATCCTTGTCGGCAACCATTACGAAACCTGGGCACTAAAAAGCTCAGGATTTAAAAATTACCTCAGGCAAAAATTTTATTGCGAGACAAAATGCGGCCCGAATGCGCAGGCTCTTTATGATGCACTTGCGACT
>DAIDJH010000035.1 GCA_027451425.1 Bdellovibrionales bacterium
AAGAGCCAAAGCTGAAAGCCATGGGCGGCAGTGAACCCACAATGAGGATTGAAAGCCCAGCACAGGAGCGGCCCTTTGGCGGCACCGCGCCCCAGTAGAGTGTGGTGCTTCCAAAAATAATAATTCAACAGGTGAAGAAATGCCAAAATCGCGCCAACGTACGACAGGGCTAGCGAGCGTTCGATCTCCCAAATATTTTTTTTGAGCCAGCTCAATTCATAACCCCCCGTTTGGATTTTTTAATGAACTGATAATAACCAAACGTGTATTGACCGGCGGACCAAAGACTCAAAGCGACGCTGATCCATAGGCCGATTTGGCCGAGGCGAAGCGTGGTCACCGATCCCCAGGCGATATCTACAAACATGCAAGGGATTGCGATCATTTGCAAGGCTGTCTTCCATTTACCGACAGGTTTTGCGGCAATGATAACTTGATCGGCTGCCGCGACGGAACGCAGTCCGCCGATAAACAAATCTCGGGCTAAAATGATAGTCAGCGAGTAGGGGTCAATTCGACGAATCTCAAGAAGCGCCACCAGCGCGGCAAGAACGAGGATTTTATCGGCGATCGGGTCCATGAATTTGCCCATGTTCGATTCGGCGTGATACTTGCGCGCCCAGTAGCCGTCGAGCCAATCGGTTATTGAGGCTACTAAAAAAATGACGGCGGCGATTTCGCGCACTCGGGGCGTGTCGGCGTAAAGAACAATAAAAAGAAACGGAGCCAATAAAAACCGCGTGCTGGTCGCGATCATGGGTAAAGATTTTTGCCATTGTTTGGTTATTGTTACAGACACGATTGACTCCAGAAGCTCGATCTTATCAACTCGAATGAATGAGGCAACCGTTGTCGCGAAAATTTTGTATATTTCTTCTCATCGAAGGTGTGGCGATCACGGCGATGGCTGCGACGTCGGAAATGCCGATTTGGCAAAGGGTACCGCGAAATTTAAAGAAGATCACCGAGGAGCGCGCGGTCATTGTGTCCGTGAAAACGCGAAAGCTCGATCGCCAATTTTCAGTAATGACAATCGATGGCGGTGAATTCATTCATTTGCCGGTGAATCAGGCCTTTCAAATGGCGCAAAACTACAAGGATCTGACGAAAGTCAGCAGTCACATCGTGAAAGTCCGCACCAAGCCCGATTTGTATATTCACTGCGTGGTCCTTCACTACCAAGCGCGGATGCACTTGAAAATGACGGTACAGTCTATGCCGGAACGGCATATTCGGTTCAGGGTCGTTTCTGGAAGTTTTCGCGGCATGACGGGGGACTTTGCCTTCAACGATTACCATGAGGGCACGTTACTTGGCTTTCATGGGCAGTATCGGTACGTCGTTTCACGTATGCCGCCTTTTTTTGTCGACTTCACATTTGAGGCTGTTTTACAGCATATTGCGGAACAAATGCGGTCTTTTCTTGAAGAGCACGGCTAACTTCGCTACAACGGGGGCATTATGGATCGAAACCTGGCGCTCGAATTTGTGAGAATCACTGAAGCGGCCGCACTGGCGTGCTCGCGTCACATGGGTCGCGGTAACGAAAAGGCCGCGGATCAGGCGGCAGTCGATGCCATGCGACGCGCGTTTGATTCGGTGAACGTCGACGGCGTTGTCGTCATTGGTGAAGGTGAACGCGATGAAGCTCCCATGCTTTATATTGGTGAGTCGGTCGGTCGCAAAGGCTCAGATGCAATTCCAGTCGATATTGCGCTCGATCCGCTCGAAGGTACTACAATATGCGCAAAGGGGACTGAGGGCGCGATTTCGGTCATTGCGGCGGCGGAGCGCGGACATTTTCTCCATGCTCCCGACACCTACATGTATAAAATTGCTTGTGGTCCGGAAGCGGCGGGCTCCATCGACATCGAGCTTTCGGCGACTGAAAATATTCGTGCGGTCGCGGCTCGTTTGAATAAGCCCGTATCGCACGTCACGGTTGTAATTTTAGATCGACCACGTCACGAACAACTGATTGCCGAAGTTCGCGAACTGGGCACGCGCATTCGACTTATCTCCGACGGCGATGTTTCGGCAGGTGTTGCCACGTGCTGGGAAGACACGGGTATCGATTTGCTAATAGGTATTGGTGGCGCTCCTGAAGGAGTGATCACCGCCGCGGCCATGCGCTGCATGGGCGGCGATTTTCAGGGGCGTTTGGTATTTCGTAACGACGACGAGCGAGCGCGCGCTGAGCGGATGGGCATTCGTGACTTTGATAAGGTCTATCGGTTGAACGAATTGGTGAAGGGTGAAGCCTTGTTCAGCGCGACGGGTGTAACCGATGGTCCGCTTCTTCGGGGAGTGCACACGTTAACGAAAGGTCGCGTGTCGACTCATTCGGTGGTGATGCGTTCGCAGACCGGAACTATACGGCATATTGAAGCCACGCACGATCTAGCTAAAAAACCCAAATAATTTACTGATTTTTTTTAAACAGAGCTTCGGCCGCTGCGATTAGGGCGTCGCGTGATTTTTGTGCGGAATCAGTGTCTGAATTTGGCTGAAAAAAATCGCAAAGGTTGGCGCGGTCCTTTTCGCGGACAACGTCGGCGCTTGTTTCACGACATTCGTTGTAGACCTTCGGGTCGTAAAACCGGCAATTCTTGCAAACGCGAACGTCTTCGCCGCATTTTGGGCATTCGTCGCGACGACTCACACTCTCGACGAATGTGAGGGGCGCTCCGCAAGAAAAACATTTTACCTTAACTTCGGCCACGACAGACTAATAAACTCATTTGGCGCTTTTGATAAGCTTTAATGCGGTCATTTGGAGTTGTGGCTGTGTTTGAGCTGAACTGACTGCGGCGGTCGCGGCAGCGGCGTTGCTCACGAATTGGCTCGGGACTTGAATCGTCAACGCGTAATTCGCCGTTGGCAGAGCATTGGCCGGGTCAATTATATGCACGACAGTCAAGCTTTGGCCGTTCGATTGCGCGCTTGGCATGCTTTCAAGTTGAAACATGCCTTGGCTCAGTGGCTTCGCCTGGACATTTGCCGCACCCTCAATGGGTTTGAAAGTGATATTCATTTTGCTGACCATTTCTTGGCTCAGGTTATTTGGGTCTACTCCCGGTAAAATGTAAGCGAGAACAAGTTGGTTTGTCTTGGCAGTCGTCGACTGAAAAGTAAATGTCGCAATATTGTTGTTTTGGCTAAATGAGGTCGGCAAGAGCCCGAGATTTGTATCCTTCAGATATATATTGTTGGATGACGGCAATTGAATTTCACCGGCTTTGCTAACGGTAACCGTAGTCGAGTTGCAAATAGGTTCTTGCTGTTGCTGCTGGTCAATAACTTGCCCATTCACCTTTGGCAGATTCGTTGTCAGCCGACAAAATTTCTCAGCGGTCGCGTCGACGGGGGTGAGCTGTTGAGAAGAAGCGGCTTGGTCGCTTGATGGAGCGCCATTTGCCGGGGCTTTAGGGGTTTCTTGCTTTCCGCGCAAGATCGCACGCTGGGCAGCGGTGAGGCGTTTGGCCATGGTGGTATCATGTTGGGCGGCGCAGGCTGAAAGAAAAGCAAGTGCTGTGACAGCCGCAAGATATTGAAATTTCATAAGACGCTCCTTTGGCAAGTTGAATCAAGAGCACTATGGTGCAATTTCAGAGCCTAAACGGCGCTATTGGTTCAATGCCGAGGTCGTCTGTCATTTTGCGGACTTACACGTTTGTCGAACAGTTTTACAGTTCGGTGAAAGTGCCGTCGATCGTCGTTAGATGCCGACAATTGTCACTGTCAAAATTTCGTAATCAACACGGATTCGGGTTTATGGTGGGGCGCGCGCACTGTAAGAGAGTGCCCATGAAAAAGCGATTCACGGTACAACTGTTCACGATTTTATTAGCGGTGAGTTCGTCAGCTTTGGGAGTGCCGCTGGCAGCGGTGGCACCCGATTCGTTCCCAGACTCGTCGAGCTGCCCGCGTTTTCAAAAAGAGCTGCAATTTTTAAAAAGCGATTTTGATCAAGGTGTCGCGCAAGGCCGCGCCTGGAGAAATGTAGCCGATCAACACACGGAGCGTGGCGATCGGTGGCAAGCAGTTGCCGGCTCCTACGTCAGTCAGCCGTGGGTGCAAGCGACCGGAATTGTGAGCGGAGCCGCGCTCGTGGTCGTTGGCGCTGCGACCGTCGTGTCAACGCCGATATTAGTTGTCGGAATTATCGCGGCCGGAGGCGCCGCGTATCTTCTTTGGCCTCGCGCTACGGACTATCGCCAACAACTTGAAGTTTTGCGAAAACGTGAAATCAAACACATCGATTATTTTGATTTAGTCAAAGCCAGCCAGGATTATGAGAGAAATTTCATTTGGCCGGAGCAGGTGGCGCGCTTCAAGCGACTCATACAGCTCAACGCTGCGCAAATGGGCCTACCAACGTATAAGGGCGGTTATCAGGCTTTTCCGGTGCAAAATTTAGGAGATGTTCTTCGTCAGCAATTTTCTTATTTCAATGTGCAAGTTCAACTTTTTTATCAAGCCTATCATCGACTCGAGGATTTACCGCAAGAGACCAATTGGTATGTGAGTATGACTACGCAACGGCATGCCGATATTGTGAAAGCCAGAATGGCGCGCTCGCTTTCTGAAACGTATGCGTATCAAGCGCAACTTGCCTACGCAACAGGCCTTGCTTTGGGCCAGGCCTGTGCGAATGGGACGTTGACTCCGTCGGTGCCAAAGCCGTAAAGCGATTTGGTTTTAAAAGGGCGCTTGCGGTTAGGCCGCCTTGAGAATGTACGGTACGACAATTTCGTCTTCGGCTTTTTCATCATCGAAATGACCTGCGGCAACCGCTTTCAAATAGGTTTGCACAAGATTGGTATCGAATTGCGTGCCGCTGTAATCAAGAAGTTCTTTTTTGACATAGTCCCAGCTTTGGCCCTGTCGATACGGTCGCGTGTTCATCATTGCATCGACCGCGTCGACGATGGCAATCGCGCGTGCGATGAGCGGGATTTTTTCACCTCGCAAGCCGACTGGGTACCCTTGGCCGTCGAATCGCTCGTGGTGATAACGCACGCCCGGAATTAAAAAACGAAAAAACGCATTCTTGGTCAGTGGGCGAATGATCTCGACGCTCATTTCAGCGTGATTTTTCATCATATTGTTTTCATCTTCAGAAAGCCGACCAGGCTTGAGCAGCACGCTGTCAGGTAATCCGACTTTACCGATATCGTGAAACAGGCCGGAATATTCCATAATGGCGAGTTCGAATTCGGGGACGCCCATGGCGCGACCCAACTTGCGAGCATTTTGGCCGACGCGGCAGCAGTGAAAAAAAGTGTACGGGTCTTTTTTTAAGACAGTTTGCAAAATGGCAGCAGCGGCGTCCGCTGCCCATGTAGGCAGTTCATTTACGGGCATGTCTCACATATCGGTCAAACGTCGAGAAAACTTTAAGGGGGGGATCGTAGGTGTGAATCCGCGTCCAGCGTGTCAAAATGAGACGGGTGGTGGGTGATTGAAACTATCCAATTTTTATTCGGCTCGATGAAGATTTACAAACCCGCGTTTGCGCTCTAGCTGTTGTACAACAGATGGTTTATATTGCCGGCATGTCAATAAGAACTATTTTGTCAGTGGCAATAACGATCGCCGCGTTTGTCGTGTCGCTTGGTTTCGGTTCGCGGGCCAATGCGTGGGGGATGCTCCGTGCGCTCAACACAAAGTTTATGAAGTCGTACCTCGCTTATTCAATTTATAAATATCACAGAATCAATTATTGCTTGGATATTGAGAGTGGCTCGGCGGGGCATTTTCATAAAAGGACGCTAGACACTGAAGTTAAGTGGGCCTTAGGGCAATGGTTAGAAGTCGTCAGGCAATACACCGGGCCTGTGCCTCTTAATTCCGTGCAATGCGCTTCTCCAAACCTGAATATTATGGTTTATGTCGGCCCATCGACAAGAGATGACTTCGACCCCAGCTACAATGACGCACATATTCACGACCTTGACGAGTATTTCGTTAAAATCGTCCTCAATTCGGACTTTCGCTACAGGTATGACGGCTCCATTTACCCTGTTTATGATTTTGCCTATGTCGTTCGACAATTTCTAAACAGTGGGAACTTCAGCCTCAGTTTTTTTCTTAAAGAGATGTACGCAAATAAATATTCATTTGATGAAATCGCCGCTTGGGTCGCCCCACAATGGGGTGCTGACGGTAAAGCCATACTTTACTATACCTCGGCGCATTTATTGCTGCATGAATTGGGGCATTCATTTGGCCTGTGCGACACCTACGATGTGACCCAAAATTGCGACCCCAACTTCTCGTCGCACTGGAACAACGAGCCTCCGAGTGTGATGGGTATGGCCAATTACTTATATTTATCACCAGACGACATCGAGGGCATCCGCGCACTGTTTCAAAGATTCGCGCCAATTTCACGGACGCCGGAGCACAAGAGAAAATAGTTTCATTCTGCCTAACTAAATACAGTTGTGGCCCAAATTATGCGGCCCGCAGCGCACGTGGGTTCAGCTGCCTACATCTAACAAAAAAGTTGCCTCAAAGTGAGACATAGTTTGGATTTTTTACAGCGGGAAAAGTGAAATTTTGATATCATTTTAACAGTAACGACTTTTTTGGGGGAGGTTGCATGCTATCCAAAGCTGGGCAACTGATTTTAGTTTTCGGGATGTTATTTTCCGCCTGGTCGGTGTTCGCTGATGGCAGTCAAGGTATTCCGGGTATTACAACATCGTCGCTTGATTACAATTTCTGTAACCAACTCAGGGCTGGTGGTACACTGACTCAGCTCTCTAATTCTCAACAATTGAGTTGCGATAATCTTTTTCAACAACAAGCCAACGGCACCGTCAGTGCTATCGATGCGTCCTTACCAGACCAAGTGAACAGCCCTGAGCGCGGAGTACCTGGCCCAGGCGTGCCGATCGCCAGCCCCGCCGCCACCTCAGACACAGCAACCAGTTCGCAAAGTGCATCGTCTCCGCAAAGCGCTCCGGCGTCCGCGTCAATGGGGCCTTCGTGTCAACAGGCGCAAGAGCTGGCCAATCAATGTTGCAATAACCCGAGCGCATGTCTTTTGAATTCAAATAGCGCCAGTCAATCGTCAGGAATGGCAACGGCGATGATCCAAATGGCTTTGGGAGTGGGTGCCAGCCTACCCGGTGACATCGCTGGCATGTGTGGGCGAGCCAAAGACGTGTCGTATGTGTCGTCAGCACTGAACGCGTATTTGGCCAATCAATGCCGTGTGGCTGTTTCAAACTGCGACAGCGCCTGCGCCAGTAATCCGGGCTACGTCGCCGTTTGTAATCGAAACTCCGGTGCCGAGCTTTCGATGGCGGCAGGCGCACTTGCCGCACAGTTTGCAGCCAAGATGGATCAGCAGTGCCAAAATGCCGTTCAAGCCCAACAAAATTCATTTGATAACCCGGACTGTTCAACCGCCGCTGCGGCGGCAACGCCTTTTTGCCAGTACAAGTGTAACCGCCCAGGGGCGCAAGCCGACCCCACATGTGCTGGCATTCTGGCCGCCATGCAAAACCAAAACGGGATAAACCCAGGGCTTACGGTAAATAACAACAGTGGCGCTTCAACAAATCCTTTTGGCCCCGCCATCGCGCCAACGCAGGCGGGGCAGCAGCAAGTTCCACCGTGCGTGAGTGGAGCGGGCGCTCCTTGCGGAGGCTCGGCAAATAACCAAAACGCCGGAGCGGGAGCGGGTATGGGTCAAGACCCATACGGTATGGGGATGCAACCTCCAATTGGCTCTTCGGGTGGCATGGGTAGCGGCACTGGCACGCAAGCGCAAGCTCCACAGCAGGGGTGGAACACGAGCATTTTAAAAGGGATCACGTCAGGTAACGGTTATACGGGACCCGCCATGACAACGGGCGGAGCTGGTGGATACGCCACAACGTACAATGCGCAAGGGCAGCATTTAAATCCGTTTGGTCAACCGTTTAACTTGAAGGACTTTTTACCCGGCGGGGTAGCGAACAAGATGCCGAGGGCCAATCCGCTCAGAGGTCTAGCTTCTGAGGCCAGGTATGCGGACATTAACCCGCCCAGCCGGGATATTTTTCAAGAGATTTCGGATCGCTACTATGACGTTTGCCTTCACCACATGTTATTTGAAGGGCCCTGTCAGGGATTCATCCGGTACTACCATAAGCAGCACCACTTCACGAGCCCAGGTGCCGCCGCCAGCATCGGGCAGTAGGGCTGCATTTGAAATCTTGGCGAAGCGATCAAATATTCAATCGACGCCAGGTGCATCGACCGATTCGAGCAATAGACTCAGATCGGTGCAGGGGGCGGAATGGGTGATGGCGCCGACGCTGATATAGTCGACGCCAAGTTCGGCCACTTCACGTACACGCTCAAGCGTCATGTTGCCAGAGGCTTCGGTTTCAATCCCGGCATGGACGAAATTCAGAGCCTCGCGCATTTCATTGTTTGACATGTTGTCGAGCAAAATTCGCCAGACTTTGAGATCGACGGCCTCACGAACCTCCGCTAAATTGCGAACTTCGATTTCAATGGGGAGCGCTGTTTCGTTGCGCACCCGTTCGATCGCGGCTTTCAAACCGCCGGCCAAGCTGATGTGGTTTTCTTTGATCAAAACACCATCGCTTAAATTCATGCGATGGTTATGGCCTCCGCCGTGCCTGACCGCGGCCTTTTCAAGATCGCGCAATCCCGGCAATGTTTTTCGAGTATCGAGAATTTTTGTTTTTGTGTGTTTCACCTGTTCGACGTAACAACGCGTGAGCGAGGCAATACCTGACAAATGCCCGAGAAAATTGAGTGCCACTCGCTCGCCTTTCAATATCGCGTGAATCGGGCCGCGCAAGAGACAAACCGTTTGCCCGTTTAAAACGAAAGCTCCGTCTGTGAATTGCCATTCGATCGCAACACTCGGGTCAATGGCGCGAAATGTCTCGCTAAAAATTGCGGTCCCTGAAAGAACTAAATCTTCTTTGGCGATAACGCGTGCGAGGCCGCGCCGGTCTTTCAATTTTAGACCGTCGGTGGTGATGTCACCGCCGGGCATGTCTTCTTGTATGGCAATTTGCACTGGGCGCGAAATTGATATCATAGCACTAAATTCATGGCTCGCGATCTAGCCCGCGTTGTTCGAGTAGCCGCGCGAGTTCACGCTCAACAATTCTTGTCGCAATCTCGGGCAACACTTGCCAGACGACTCGTTCAATCACTTCTTGAGATTGGGCACGCACGATTTCGACAATTTCGTTTTCTGAGAGTGTTGAGCCCAAAGGGGCGCGTGTGCCCGACGAAGGGGCGCTCGTCGCAATTTCGTCAGGGTCTAGGTTGAGTTCCACTAAATTTGAATCGTCATTGTCCAACGAAGGGCTCGGTTCTGGTGGGGATGTTTGGGCGTGCGCAATGGGCTTTTGCACCCACATTCCGTCGTCCTCAATCTCGTCCTGCAAAGAGACGGTAGGTGTTGGCGTGGGTATGACCGGCGGGCGAACTGTACGGCGGTTTGATCCGCGGCCCGATAGGCTGACCGATGTGAACTCGTCGGGAGATTCGGGCATAATCACTGGCGGGGGATCAAAACTCTCCATCGACCAATTTTGATCTTTTGGCGGTTCAACAATATTTTTTGGTTCTGCGAAATCGGGGAGTTTTGGCATCGTCAGAAAGGGTGCTACTGGCTGCGATTGGGTTTTGGGGACAAGCTTTGTCACAATACCGCGCAACCTTTGCGCATCGAAAGGCTTTTCTAGATGATCATTCGCCCCTGAACTTTGATATTTTTGTTTATCGAGCTCCATAAATCCACTCCATACCAAAACAACTGGTGTAGTTGTCAGGACCGGCGAGTTTTTTAAATCGCGGCAAACGTCGTAACCATTCTTTTTCTGTAAAAGGACGTCAACAAACACGATGTCAGGCTGGATTTTCTCCGCCACTGTAACGACATCGCTGCCAATGGTGACCGATGTGACCTCTACACGGAAGTCCTGTAGAGCCACTTGGAACACTTTTTTAATTGTGACGCTTTCATCGGCAAGTAAGACGCGCAAAGCCATAGTTCGAGTCAACCCTGAATTGGGTGTAGAGTCAAGATAGCGTGTTTACGATCATAGATCGCTATCTGGCGAAAAGCTTCTTGTTGTATGCGGTGGCCGGGCTCATTGTGTTCACGGCCATTTATTTCGGGATCGATTACACATCGACATCCATGCGGTTTCACGCTTCTGCGGACGTGATGTTGCAGTACTACAAATACTACCTTCCGATTATTGTTTACCAACTCATACCGATTGGCGGAAT